>JBGSTE010000541.1:0-7616 GCA_041736655.1 Phycisphaeraceae bacterium
CGGCACGCTGCGCGCGACCGACTCAGGAACACTGGACCTGCAGTGGTTTGCAGGCGCCATAGGCGATCTCGAACTATCCGACAACGGCACGCTGCGACTGAACGGGGTCTACGATTTCACTTGGCCGTTGACGATTCAAGACGCGAATCTATCGCTCACCGGTGCGTGGTCGCTCTATGCACCGGTCACGGTCATGCAGGCGTCCATGACGTGGAACAACATCCCCTATATCGGCAAGGACCTGATGCAGATCGCCGACAGCGCGATCGATCTCAACGCGCCCGCTACGCGGACGAATCTGCCCACTTCGCTGGCGGGCAACAATAACCGCCTGGCACTCAAGAACTTTGGCAGCATGGACCTCGGTGGGCATGGCGTTCAGGAGCTGGGCTACGCACTGCTGCTGGATGGCGGCACACTGCGTAACGGAACGATCCACAGCAACGAACCGGGCATTTTCTCGGTGCTTTCTTCCGGCACGCTGCGCGACATCATCATCGCCGTGGACCTGAGCGTTCCCGACGCCAGCCAGATCCAGCTCTACAACACCACTGCACAAGCGATCACACTCACCGGCGGTGTCGGCAGCCTCTTCACCGTGCCGGCCACACGCAGCGCCCGGTTCGAGTCGACGACGATCGACGGTGCGCTGAAGAACAACGGCACCCAGACGATCGTCGGTACGGCCTTGGTTACAGGTGATTTCACACAGGCCACGTCGGGCACCCTTCGCATGGGCATCCAAACCCTCGCGGGCGGTGCGACGCTTTCAGATCAACTCGTGATCCAAGGCAAGGCGACGCTGGCCGGCGTGTTAAATGTTGTATTGGCCGACGAGCGACCGCTGGCATTTATGGACGCGTTTCAAGTGCTTGAATTCACTGAAACGAGCGGCTGGTTCCAGCAACTGCAACTGCCGACGCTGGCGCCGGGACTGTTCTGGGATCAGAACGCGCTGCGGCAACAGGGCCTGCTGCTGGTCGTGGCGGGCGAGGGCGATACGAACGGCGACGGCGCGGTGGACCAGGCTGATCTGACGCTGGTGCTGGGCAGCATGGGCCAGCAGGTCAACGCTTTTGACCGCGCTGCCGGCGACCTGAATGGCGATGGCTGGGTCGGCGTGGCGGATATGGACATCGTCCTTCGGCGTTGGCAGCCAACGGGATCGACCGGACAACAAAACGTACCCGAACCCACTTCGCTTGTCATTTTTGCGATGCTTTTTGGGATGCGGCGTCGGCGTGCATGAAGAGAGAACAAAGTGATATCGAATAAACGAATCATACAGGCCACCGCCTTACTCACCGTCAGCATCGGCGCTCAGGTCGCGTCAGCCGTGATCACACCGATCGGGCAGGTCTATCCCGCGCCATGGGTGATCCTGCCGACGGACAACCTGTATGTCGGCGACACGCTTTCGGCGCGAATGCTGACGTTGGGCAATCGCGCAGGCGTTCACGGCCAGATCGACCTGAGCGATCCGGGCAGCGCATTGACGCTTTCGCAGGGCATCAACGCGGGCGTCAACGGATCGGCCGTGATTAATGTCTTCAACGGCGCGACGTTGACTTCATCCTCGCCGATCCTTGGCGGGGAGAAGACCGGCAGCGCCGTGGTCACAATCGACGGGCCGGCGTCGAAGTGGATCCAGAACGGCAACCTGACCCTCGGCAGGTATGGCGCGGGCACGCTGTACATCACCGACGGCGCGATGGTCCAATCTCGCCGCGTAGATATGGCCGCCAACTACGACAGCTTCAGCGATCCGCAGCCCACCGCAAGCGGTTTCGCACGCGTCAGCGGCGCCGGATCGCTGTGGCAACTCACCGGTTCGATGACGGTCGGCATCACTGGGCCGGCGCAACTTGAAGTCTTGAGCGGCGCGAAACTGACGAGCACCTCGACCATCACCATTGGGCAGAACGCCTTTTCGCCAAGCTCAGCGCTCTTCGTCGGAACGGGGACCACCGTCCAATTCAGCACGCTGTCCATCGCCTCGGACAACACCAGCACGCTCGACCTGGCCGGCGGCGCGACACTGACGACGGGCACCGTCACTGCGGGCGTCACTGGCACGGGCCTGGCGCAGATCACCATGGACGGAACGGACACGAACTGGCAGATCACCGGGAACCTGCTCCTAGGCGATGCGGCCGATGCGGAATTCGAAGTGCGTGGCGGCGCATCGCTGATCTCCAATGACGCATGGCTCGGCGCGAAGATTGATGGCGCGGGTGATGTTGTCGTCACCGGACCCGGCACGACATGGACACTCGTCAGTCGCCCGCCGTCAGGCTCAAAAGACAAGGGCGCGAAGGGCGAATTGTTCATCGGCTCAAAGGGCTCGGGTGTGTTGCGCATCGCGGACCAGGCTCAGGTCGATGCGGCATTCGGCGCTTACGTGGGGTTCAATCCCGATCTGACCTTCGGCCACAGCGGCGCAAGCGGCGCGCTGATCCTGGACAACGCGACGCTGATCACACCGAATCTGCTGGTTTCTGCCGATGATCTGAGCGGCACCGGCGTCATCCAGACGCAGGGCTGGATCGTCGACGGCACCTGGTCCGCCAGCTCAATCGCGGACCTGCCCGTTCAGCAGCAAGTGAACGACCTCAGCGGCACGGACATCGATGTGCAGATCAACTGGGCCTCAGCCAGCGGCGTCTTCGGCGCGGGTTACAAAGGTGCCGGTGCGGTGACGATCAACGGCGGCTTTGTCTACCAGACCGCGCACGGGCTGATCGGCTACGGCAGCGAAGCGGATGGCAGCGTCCAGATCGTCGGCGCGGGCACCTCGTGGGATGCCGGGCGACTATCCATCGGCTACAGCGGCAAGGGAGAGCTCTGGGTCAAAGACTCGGCCACGCTGCTGTTTGACTCGACGGCGATCGGCGAATCGGCCGGCTCCGATGGGACCTTGCGTCTGAGCGGCGCGGGAACCACTGCCGACTACAAATCCAACATCGTCTCGGGCACACTCGTCATCGGCCAGTACGGCACCGGCCGCGTCTTCGTCGAAGACGGCGCGAAGCTCGAAGCAAAGACCGTGGTCCTTGGCGATGAAGTCGGATCAAACGCAGAGGTCCGCGTCAGCAATCAATCCATCTGGTCGACCGGCAACGTCACCGTCGGCGACCGCGGGCAAGGCGTTTTCAACGTTACTTCCGGCTCGAGCCTGACCGCCTACCTGTTCGCAGGCCTCTGGCTGGGCAGCCTCGGGACGATCACCGTCGGCGGCGCGGGCACGACCTGGAACAACTCGAACCTCGATGCCGGCTTTACCAACATCTATATTGAAGATGGCGCGGACGTAGACCTCAACACGGTCAAGCTCGGCATGACGGCGGCGGTCGTCATCCCCGACGGCTACGACCCGTATGTCGATCCCCCGCTTCCCAACGCCCCCTCACTGAGCTTACTCACAGTCCGCGGCGCGGGCACCGATCTTTTTGTCAGTAGTGAAATGAATGTCGGATATGATCAGTACGGCGGGGTCACGGTTGAGGATGACGCCGCCATGACCGTCCGGGCTTTGTACCTGGGCCGAAATGCCGACGCGCTGGGCACGGTCTTGGTCGACGGACCAAACGCTTCGCTGACTGCCCAGTACGGATTCTGGATCGGCTACAGCGGCGCTGGCAATCTCGTCGTGCTCAATGGCGGCAGCTTCCAGAGCAACGCCGGCGTCATCGGATACAACCCCGACAGCCGCGGGCAATTGACGGTCTTCGGGCCCGGATCCAGCGCGAGTTTTAATGGAGAACTGTCGGTACGTTACTCCGACGATGTGGCGATCAATATCCTCAATGGCGGTGTGGTCAACGTCGGCGCGGCAACCCTATTGACGAAGATCGACGATCCGGTCGTTGCCGGCACAATCACTTTCGACAACGGCATCCTGAACACCGTCGGATTACTCGGCGACTCGACGAAGATGCTGGGCACGGGCACGATCAACGCGGACCACATGCTACTCGACGGCAACTGGTCGTTTGATGCGTCCACCCCGCTTCCTTCGCAGCTGACGCTCAACAACCAGCCGGGACAGAACATCGCGGTGAACCTCGCGTGGTCAGCGGCGGATGACTTCTTCGGCGCAGGCAGCGGCACGACCGGTAAGGTCCTGCTGCACAACGGCGCGGATGTCACGTCTGAAAACGGCTACATCGGGCTGACCCAGACCGGCAACGGGACCGTCACGATCCAAGACCGGCTCTCACGCTGGACCGTCAGCGACTCCCTTTACGTCGGCTACGGCGGGGTCGGCACCCTGGCGCTACGCCAGAGCGGCGTCGGCAGGGTGTACCAGATGTTCCTCGGCAGATTTAACGGTTCCAACGGCTCGGTGACCGTAGAGGGCGCCGGCTCGGTGCTCGACCTGGACTACAAACTAAATGTCGGATATTCCGGATACGGGCAGCTGCATATCAGCAACAGCGCGCTGGTGCTCGCCAGTTCCATCACCGAGGTCGCCAACACCAGCACCTCGACCGGCCTGATCCAGATCACCGGCCTGCACAGCACGTTGGTAACCCCCCGCATCGACCTTGGCCGCTCGGGCCGGGCCGAAATGCACGTGAGCAACGGCGGCATCGCCATGCTCGGCGATGTCAACATGGGCTACAGCAATGGCTCCTCGTCACTGCTCACCATCACAGGGGCCGGCACGTTTGTTCAAACCGATGACTTACTCGTCTCCAGATCGGGTGACGCCGAACTGTACATCACCGATGGCGCGGAAGTTGAAACGATCGGCCTGGTTCGCGTTGGCGGCTACTTCATCCCGGCCAATCCCTCGATCGCTCATCTCGTCGGCACGACTACACGCTGGACCACACGCGATTTCTACGTCGGCAAAGGTGAACTGCTGGTCACACAAGGCGCCTCGCTCGAGAGCGAAGATGTCAAAATCGGGGTTTGGGATAACTCGACCGCGCTCGCGACCGTCGAAGGAACTCAGAGCTCGTGGCACGTCACGCAGACACTCACCCTCGCCGACATGAACCGCCCGGCGAAACTGGTCATCCGTGAAGGCGCTCATGTCGATGTGGCCGGCAATATGACGATCCTTGCGCGCGGCGAACTGGTGCTCGGCGTGAGCAGCGGTGCACCGACCCCTTTGACCGTGCTGGGCAATTCGGTGTTTGATGGCAAACTCCACGTCGACCTCGATCCGAGCGCGATCCCCGCCGACCAGAGCATCACGACGATCATCGATACCGCCGGAACGACCACCGGTGCGTTCGATAACGTGCTCGATGGCACGTTGATCGGTGTGCAGTTCGGCGTCGCCATGCACGCGCTGCTGACCGCCGGCGACGGCAACGACATCGCTGTGAAATCAACCTATCTCGCAACCGGCGACCTCGACGGCTCGGGCGCGGTGGATGAAAACGACCTCTACCTGATCATGTCCAACTGGGGACAGCCCGTCGCGCCCGGCAACTGGCTGCTGGGCGATGCGGACAACGATGGTCAGGTCGGCATCCTCGACCTGAATCTCACGCTGAACAACTGGGGCCCGACCCCATCGCCGACCGTGATCCCCGAGCCGGCGAGTTTACTGCCGCTGACGTTTGGCCTGCTGCTGGGCACGCGCCGACGCCGGCGCGATGCCCGGCGAGTTCTAGCTGGCAAGCAGACGATTGTGGTGCCCACGACAGGAAAAACAAGTGGAACATCACGGCGTCACCGTCACGCCGTACTGACGTGCGCGATCGCATCCACCGGCCTGCTGCTGAACACCGGCAACGCCGCGGCGGCAGTTACCTGGTCCGGCGCGGTTTACCCGTTCCCGACCGAAACGACAACGTATGAAAACAATGACCTGTTCATCGGCTACAACACGCTGGGCACGCTGAACATCACCGACGGCGGGGTTGTGAAGAACGCCTTTGCTTACGTCGGCTACTTAAAGACGGCTGCAGGCGTCTTGAACATTTCGGGACAGAACTCCCTCTGGGAAAGCGGCAACGTGATCCATGCCGGATATCGCGGTGACGCTACGATCCGTGTGCTTGATGGTGCGTACGTCAAAGCGAACGACGTGGTCATCGGCTACTACGACAGCGGATCGGCTGACATCCTGGTGTCCGGCAACGGAACGACCTTCGATGCGCGGAACCTCACCGCCGGCTATCAGGGGTATGGACAGCTTGTATTTCAGCAGAGCGCATTGATCAACGCCAGTTCCCTCGCGATTGACTTCGCCGATGCGTTCGTGCAGGGACCGGGTACCACCCTCACAACGCAATACACGATCGCCCTCGCTGGATCACGCGACAAGCCCGCGCGTTTGACCCTGCGTGACCAGGCACAGATTCAAAGCAACGGCATCTACATGGGTAGTCAATTTGCAGATGCCAACGCCCGGATCACCATCGATGGAGCGGGAACCCACTGGACTAATATCGGAGAGACGAGAATCGGTCTATATGACGTCGACAATTTCACGACCGCCGAATCAACGATCGAGATTCTCAATGGGGGAAAGCTGACCACTTTCAGCGCGGACATCGGCGATTTCGGGCCCGCTCAAGTCAGGCTCAGCGGCGCGAATTCCCTTTGGAATGCCGGGAATTTCTATGTGGGCCTCAGTTCCCAGGGCCTCATCCAGGTCCAGAACGGCGCCCTCGCCAGTGGGTACAGTGCCCTCCTCGGGATTTATGCCGGCTCGGAGGGCATCATCACGGTGCGCGGCGCCAATGCACGCCTGTCACTGTCTCAGGACCTCACGATCGCGCATCACGATCAGGCCTCAGGCCGAGTCGAGGTGCTTGATGGCGGAAAGATCAACATCTCACGCAACCTCTTCATGAAGGCCAACAGTTCGCTGCTGGTGAGCCTCAACCCCGCAACGAGCACCGCGCCGATTGTCGTCACGCAGCAGGCACAACTCGCCGGCAAGCTGGACATCACCCCCGCCACCGGCGCGACCCTAATCGCCGACCGCAACTATCCAATCATGAGCATCGGCACGACACGCACCGGCACATTCGCCGGACTGGCTGAAGGCGACGTCGTGGATGTATGGTTCGGTCTGTCGCTGAAGATCACCTACACCGGCGGCGACGGCAACGATATCTGGGTCCGGTCTTCGATGCTCACGCCCGGCGACCTCGACGCTTCGGGCGCTGTCGACCAAGCCGACCTCAACCTCGTACTCGCCAACTTCGGCAATACGGTGCACGCCGGACATTGGCGCAGCGGTGACGCAAATAACAACGGCTTCATTGAGGCCGGCGACATGGACATCATCCTTTCGCACTGGACCAACCCCGGTATCGCGCCCGCAACGGTCCCCGAGCCAGTCGGCATGGTTGTGTTCGCGGGCTTCGCGATTATGGGCACGACACGACGCAGACAATGATCCATCTTTGATTATTTGTATTCATCCGGGCGCTCTTTTCGGCGACAGTCTTTCCAATGACCTTGCGAATTAATCCAGCAAGAGTCCTGCTCCGCCTTAAACGCTGACGACTTTTATCCTGTCTGGTATTGAATCTCACCCCTTGACAGGACGTGTCAGAATGCTATACTACTTATGAGAACACCGCCATGAACGAACGATCCCCCGCCGCCGCCTACCTCGCCTCGCTGGGGGTTGGGTCCAGGCG
>JBGSTE010000158.1:0-2154 GCA_041736655.1 Phycisphaeraceae bacterium
GGCGGGCGTGCGGTACCGCGCGTGGCAGCCGCCGCGTTGTCTGCACCCGACGATCCCCGTGCACAGCCCGCTGGTGTTTGACGTGGTGGACACGTGGCGCGGGCGATCGATCGGCGGGTGCAGGTACCACGTTTCCAACCCGTCGGGAGTTAATTCGCCGAGCTTCCCGGTCAACGCCTTCGAGGCCGAGGCCCGCCGGGCCTGCCGCTTCTTCAAGACCGGCCACACGCCCGGCCCGATGTCGCTGGCACCAGAGCCGATCAACCCGAGCTACCCGATGACGCTGGACCTGCGCCAGCCGACGGATTTCGCTTGAGCTTTAGAATTTAGTGCGTAGTATGCGCTGGCTGCTGGAGCGGGCAGGTTTTGGCCTGATGCTAAACAGGAGTGACCATGAGCGCAACGATGAAATACAAGGGCTACCTCGGCACCGTTGAGTTGGATGCGGAGCAGAACTTGCTGCACGGCACGGTCTGTGGCATCAAGGATGTCATCCATTATGAAGCGCAGAACGCGGCGGACCTCCAGCGGGCTTTCCACGCGTCGGTGGACGACTATCTGGCGTTTTGCGCTGAGCGTGGTGATCAAAAGCCTGAAGAAAAACCGCAAACCAACTCGCAAAGCAGGAAGCAGACAAGCCGGTAACATAGAACCTTAGAAACATTGACCTTGCTGATTGTTGCATCCGCCTACTTCTGAGCCATGCTTGACCGCCGCCCCATCGCCACAACCCGGACCTGACATGGCTGATGCGGGGCCGAACGACTGGCCCGGCTCGCTGAACCACTACGCGCCCAAGCCCGGCGTCGCCGATCAACTCATCGACCCGCGCGGCACGATGCAGCCGGACTGGGTCGAGCTCGCCGGCCGACTCAAGTCTCTCTCACCGCAGACCATCGAGTCTCGCCGGTCGCGGGCCCAGCAGGTGCTAGACGATAACGGCATCCTGCTGACCGGGCCGCACGAGGTCAGCCAGCCGCATCTTTGGCCGCTGGACCCCGTGCCGTTTCAACTGGGCGTCAAGCAGTTCGACAAGCTGGCCGAGTCGTTGGCACAGCGGGCCTCGCTGTTGAATCGGCTCGCGGCCGACCTGCTCGGGCCTCAGCGTGTCCTGAAAGAGAAGCTGCTCCCGCCGGCGCTCTTATTCGCCAACCCGCACTATCGCCGGGCGTACCACAACCTGCCGGTGGCCGGCGGGCGCTACATCCACCTCTACGCGGCGGACGTGACCTGCGGCGAGGGCGGCAACTGGTGGGTGCAGGGCGACCGCACGCAGGCGCCCTCGGGCCTGGGTTTTACGCTCGAGAACCGCATCGCCAGCGCACGCGTTCACGCCGACTGGTTCGGCTCGATGAACGTCCAGCGGCACGCGCGATTCTTCCAGACCTTCCGCCAGACGCTCTCGAACCTGGCGATGAGCCGGTCCCCCAACCCGCGGATCGTACTCCTCAGTGAAGGGCCCACCGGCCACCGCGGGTTTGAAGACGCCTACCTCGCGCGCTACCTCGGCTACACGCTCACCGTCGGGCAGGACCTGGCGGTCCGCCGCAACCGCACCGTGCTCAAGACGCTCGGCGGGGCGCTGCCGGTGGAAGTCATCCTCCGCCGAATCAACGACGACGCCTGCGACCCGGTGGAGCTTAACGATCAGAGCGGCCTGGGCGTCGCGGGGCTTGTGCAGTCCCAGCGACATGAACATGTCTCGATTGCCAACATGCTCGGCAGCCAGCTCGTTGAAGCGCCGGGCATGAGCGCGTTCCTCGCGCCGATGTGCCGGTTCTTCTTCGGCGAAGACCTCAAGCTGCCGACGATTGCGACCTGGTGGTGCGGGCAGAAGGCCGAGCTTCAGTACGTGATCGACAACCTGCCGGCGCTCTATATCTACCCCGCGTTTCAGGCGGGCATCGCGCCCATCGACCCGACCCGCATGACCGCGCGGCAGCGGATGGACTTGATCGACCGCATCCGCCAAAGGCCCGAGCAGTTCGTCGGCCAGCAGCGCCTGCGGCGCGGCACGACGCCGGCCTGGACCGGCCAGCGCTTTGAGCCCTGGCACTGGGCCCTGCGGATGTTCGCCGCCATGTCAGGCGACAGCTACCACGTCCTGCCCGGCGGGCTCATC
Organism: Phycisphaeraceae bacterium; assembly: GCA_041736655.1. Taxonomy (GTDB): domain Bacteria; phylum Planctomycetota; class Phycisphaerae; order Phycisphaerales; family Phycisphaeraceae; genus JAHQVV01. Next base: position 2,123 of record JBGSTE010000158.1, read on the forward strand.
CGACTGGCGCAGCAGGACACCATGCTCGACTT
>JBGSTE010000547.1:0-2884 GCA_041736655.1 Phycisphaeraceae bacterium
TGTAGAGCTTGACGTCGCCCTGGATCAGCCGCAGCAGGGTGATGTAGGTCTGCAACACGAAGTCGCGCGACTTGTCCATGCCGATCATCATCGCGTCGCCCAGGCCGTCAGCCTTGACGAGCGTGAACTCGGTGAGCGGGATGTAGGCGCTGTGGTCCGGTGCCCAGCCGGCGGCGGCGAGGGCCTGGCCATCAGCCGGTGTCACGTTGAGCGCGACTTCTTCGCTTGCGGCGCCCGTCAAGGGCGGCTGGACTCTCGCTTTGAGTAGCGGCGCGCCGGCATCGGGCGGTGTGTTCGTGAGGCCGGCGACAAGGACGCGCTGGAGGTCCGACCAGTTGTTGACTGCTTCGCTACCGATGTGTGTGATCCGCGAGCCTGGCATGAAGCTGTCGCCCGCGTCCAGCGCCTTGGCAGGCGAGTCGTCGAGCACGGAAGCGATGATCGGCTCGTCGAGCGCGGGGACCACAACGATGCCGAGCTTGCCCTTGTTGGGGGTGACTTCGCCCAGGTCCACCTGCTTGCCGTCGCGCTGGACGACGATCTTGAGCGGCTGAGTCTTGTCCTTCTCGATCTGGCTGATGATGGCGAGCGTGTCGGCCGGCCAGTCGGTGTCGCCGACCTTGACGAGGATGTCGCCGACCTTCATGCCCGCCTTACCCGCCGGCGAGGCTTCATCGACGAAAAGCAGCTTGCCTGCGGGCACCAGGCCCAGCAGGTTGCTTGGCCGATCGGCGTAGCGCACGAGCGTGGGCTGGGTCGCGACATCGAAGGTGGCCGACGCATCCTTGTCCGCTTCGTCGATGAAGGTCACGCTGACGGGCTGGCCAAGCGAACGATCAAACGCGGCGAGGTAGTCGTTGTAGCTCTCGATCTCCTTGCCGTTGACCCCGGCGATACGGATCGTCAGCTTGTCCTTGACGCGATCGGCGGCGGGCACCGCTTCGATCCGCTTCTTGTACCACTTGGCCAGTTCGCTTTCGTGGTCCTTGACGGCGACGATGTCCAGCCCCGGCCCAGCCTGGAAGCCGGCGCTAAGTAGCCGCTCGCCGTCTTTCTGTCGCTGGGGCTTGAGCTTGTAGGTCAGGGGCTGATCGAAACCCCGGCGATCGACGATGAGTTCGACGCTGCTCTTGCTGCTGCTGAGCGCGACCGCGATGGCGACGTCTTTGAAGTCTTCCGGCGCTTGGCCGTTGACGGTGGTGATGACATCGCCCTCGCGGAGGCCCAGGTAACGCAGGTCGCCTTCGTGGCCGTCGGCAAAGGTGGTCGCGGCGGGCATACCGGGCATGACATCGCCGACGGTTGCCTTGGGGAACTCGACGCCGATGCTGAAGGCGATGGCGAGGAAGATCGCTCCGAAGATCATGTTCATCACGACGCCGGCGGAGATGACGCAGGCGCGGGCCCAGATGGGCTTGTTGTTGTAGGCGTTGGGGTCGTCGCTCTTGGCGTTGGGGTCCATGTCCTCCTGCCCGAGCATCTTGACGTAGCCGCCCAGGGGCAGGTAGTTCAGGCGATACTCGGTCTGGCCCAGGCCCAGCTCGTCGCCGACCTTGAACATCTGTCGGCCGGTGTAGGCACTCTCGTGCTGTTCCTTGACGACATCGGTGTCGTAGCGCGCGGTGCCGGTGTGTGGGCCCTTGGCTTCGGGCTTGACGCCGTCGGCCTTGAGCTTCTCGAGGCAGCGTCGCTCGTACTCCTGCTCGGTCGAGCCGAGCGTGAACCCGATGCCCTTACGCCAGGACAGCAGCGACTTGCCAAAGCCGATGGCGAACTGCGGGCAGCGGATGCCGACCCACTTGGCGACGGCGAAGTGGCCCAGCTCGTGGACGAAGATGAGGAACCCGAAGCCGAGCACCAGCATCACAAATTCAGGGAGGGGGAATCCAAGCATGTTCAGCGGTTATCCGTGTTGGTTGACATTTTTGTTGGGGGACAGGCATTCCTGCCTGTCGTCAGGCCAAGGGCCCCAGCTCGTGGACGAAGATGAGGAACCCGAAGCCGAGTACCAGGTAGAGGAATTCTTTGAGGGGGAATCCGAGCATTTGTTTTGTCTTGTCCGTTTACTCGTACTCGTAGTTTTCTCGAAGCCCAGTGTCCCAGGTGACTTTGCAAGCATTACAATCGAAGGTCAACCACCTCTGCCGTTCTCCATCAAGATCACGTATCAGGGGCCCTTTCAGGTGCATGGCGCACAACGGGCAATGGTAGTTGGTTAGAATTTTTTCTTCTTTGCGGGCCCAAATTAAGAGCCCAAACATGGTCGTAGCGAAGCCAAATCCCAAATAAATGCCAGGGCTGTAGGTTGTCCAAGCGTCGACAACCAATGAGGCGATGCCGGCAGTGAAAAGAAAGAGATTCCATAGTCCGCGGCGGTGTGAGTGTTTTCTGAAGTCTTCATCGGTTTTCACGGGGTAACGGGGTTTGTGTCTCACTCTCGGCGGAATGGGTCTTAATTTGTTTTTTAACATAGTCACGTCCCGCTCGGTCCGCCTCCAGGATCGTAGCCAGGTCGTCGGCCGGCTGGGGCTTGATCGCGTCAAGCGTCTGGCCGACCAGTTCAACGATACGTCCGAACGCGATCCTGCGTTCGAGGAAGGCCTGGACGGCGGCCTCGTTGGCGGCGTTGAGGACCGCCGGGGCTGTACCGCCCAGCCGCAGGGCCTTGTAGCTGAGCTCGATGGCCGGGTATCGCGTCGGGCAGGGCGGGTAAAAGTTCAGGTTGCTTAAGCGCGACCAGTCGAGCTTGTCGCCGCAGCCGGCTAGGCGCTGGGGCCAGGTCAGCGCCACCTGAATGGGCGTCCGCATGTCCGGGGGCCCGAGCTGGGCGAGCACCGAACCGTCGATGAACTCCACGAAACTGTGCACCAGCGACTGCGGATGG
>JBGSTE010000179.1:0-26274 GCA_041736655.1 Phycisphaeraceae bacterium
CCAGCCGGGCCAGTCGTTGCCGGCGTTGGCGGGTTCGGGCGTGGTCGAGCCGGCGGTGCAGGCGAAGAGTGTCGCGGCAAGGGCCAAGAGCATGAAGGGGCGCATGGGCAGGACTCCGGTAAGTTTGTTCATACTTTAGCGGCAGAGATGTATCTTGCGTGGCGTGCGTGGCGGGAGCGCAAATCTGCTGTGGGGAGCGTGTCGGGCGGTGACGCGTGGATGATTGGCCGCGTCGTCGTTGGCTGCGGCGCGTTTGATGGCTGATGCGGGGGTTGCACCGTCCGGTGAATGCGTTTATGAAGTAACGCTACTTGGCCGATAAATTGCAGAGAACAGGGACGAGGTGAGCTGTGGTCTATAACGAAAAATCTTCGCGGGTGGAAGTTATCGCTCTGCTGGCGTGGTGCGTGGTCCTGTTCGCTGTCGCGGTGACGGCCTTTACGAGTTACAACGACTTTCCGCTGCACTTTCACCCCGACGAGCCGGGCAAGGTTCAGCAACTGATCGACCGCGATTACAACTTCCGCCACCCGCAACTGCTGCTGATTACTTCGGAGATCACGTCTCGCGTGCTGGGGATGCGTGAACGTGACGAGTTGGGGGCGGTCGGCCGGGGTATTTCTGCGGTTGCGGCGGGTGTGGCGATCGTGGCGTTGACGCTGGTCGGCTGGCGTCTTCGGCGCTGGCCGGGGGCGATCATGGCGGGCGTGGTGCTGCTCTTAAATCCTTCGCTGGGCTTCTACGCGCACTTCATGAAAGAGGACTGCCTCTTTCTCATGGGCCTGTCGCTGTGGCTGTTGTCACTCGTTGCCTACCTGCACAAGCCAACCCGACGGGGTTTGCTGCTGATGGGTATCGCCTGTGCGCTGGCGGCGTCGGCGAAGTATCTCGGGGCCATGTGCATCGGCATCAGCCTGCTTGTCGTGCTGATCCGGCCGTGGACGGGAGCGGGCCGGCTGAAGGTCGGGGGCTTATTCCTGCTCGCGGCCATGATCACCAGCCTCATCATCAACATCAACTTCCTGCTGCACCCGAAGGACGCGGTGGACGGCCTGAAGTACGAGCTTGAGCACGTGGCCGAGGGACACCTGGGTTTTACGATCAACGTGCCGCACCTGCTCTACCTCCAGGAATTCAAGGCGATGCACCCGGTGGTGCCGGCCCTGGCGGCGATCTACTTCGTGGGACTCATCATCAACATCCGACGACGCTCGGCAGGCGAGTGGGCCGTGGCGTTGTTTCCGCTGGTTTTCTTTGCGTTGCTCAGCTCCTCGCCGCTGGTGAGCCCGCGTTATTTCCTGCCGGTGTACACCGGCTTCATGCTGCTGGCAGCGCTGGGGGCGGTCGATCTGGCGTCGTGGATTGAGCGATTGACCAGGACGCAGCGATTTCATGTTGCACGATGGGGGGCCGTGGCGATGGCGGTCGTGCTCGCGATCCTGCTGGCGCCGTCGTTTTACAAGTTGTCAGTGCTGGCATTCAAGAATGACCCGCGTTATGAACTGCGGGACTACATCTTGGCCCACCTGCCGGCAGATGCCGTCATCGCCAGCCAACCCGGGGTGGGGCTGATCGACTCGAAAGGCAACCGCGATCCAAAGTTCAACCCGGACATGCCCCAGCACGTCTTTACGATTCCCAACTTCGGCAGTACGCTCAGCACGAAGAAGGAAAGCATCGACAGCATGACCAGGATGCTGGAGGAAGGCGGCTTTACGCATGTCGTCCTCATGACCGGGCGCTACCGCATCTTCGAAGATCCCTATGACACGCTGGCACCCAAACTCAGGCCCGAGTTCCTTCAGTATCAGGCGTTCTATCGTGACCTGCTGGCCAACAGCGAACTGATCTGGTCTAAAGAATACCCCCACGGCGTACACCGCATCTCACGCACCCGCTACCAGGCCCAGTACGAGCGGCGAACGAGCGAAAAGCTCGAACTGTACAAATACAACATCCCTTCAGCCCAGACACCGCAGCCGTAATACGAAAACGCTTTAGTAAGCATGTGTCTTGTGTTGCATACCACCGTGCGGTTTCGTATCACTTCTTCTTCAAGTCCACGCATACCAGCTCGCCCAGTGCGCCGCGGGCATACAGGTAGCCGTTGCTGATGGTCGGGCAGCTCCAGACCTTGGTCTCAAAGATCAGCCTGATCTTATCGCTGGGCGTGAAGGCCTCGGGCGACATCGGGGCTGTCATCAGCTCGCCGCCCTCGGAGAAGATCACCATCGTCTCGCCGGCGGCGAGCATGGTGCCCTGCCCCAGCCCGCGGTGTGACCATTTTTCTTCGCCGGTCTTCGCGTCGATGCAGCGGAGGACCTTGCCATCGATGCCGTAGAGGTGGCCGTCGTGGTAAAGGCTGCTGGCCATGGTGTTGCACATGGTCTTGCTCTCCCAGACCACTTCCAGCGCGCTGCCGGTAAAACGCAGTACCGCCCCGCCGGTGTTAAAGCCCGAGGAGATAAACAGCTTGTCGTTATCGAAGAGTACCGGCGAGGTCGCGTGCACCGGCTGGTTGGACTTCCAGGGGTGGTGCGCGATCACTTGCCCGGTCTTCCGCTCGACGACGACCAGGCCATCGAGCGGGAAGGCCGCGAGATAATCCTTGCCATTCAAGGAAAAAGGCGTCGGCGAGGAGTAGGACTGCGTGTAGTCTTTCGTCTGCCAGAGCACGCTGCCGTCGGGCTTCATCGCTACGATCTTGCCCAGGTCCATATAGATGACGCCGTCGACAATGATCGGCGAAGCGGAAAAACCCCAGCGTGGCTCGGGCACTTCAAAAAGCATGGCCAGGTTCTGCTGCCAGATGAGTTCGCCGGACTTGGCATCCAGGCAGAACATGCGCCCGTCGCGCGTGGTGTGGTAGAGCCTGCCATCGGCAATGGCGGGGGTCGCGACGGGCCCGCCCTCGTTGGACTTGGGCCACTGCGGCCGTTCGTGATACTGATGGATCTGATAGTCAAAGCCCCAGACTCGCTCGCCGGTCTCGGGCTTGAAACACAGCAGCGTCGTCGCGCCATCCTTCCAGCCGGCGGTGTAGGCCAGGCCCTCCTTGGTGGACACGACCGTGTAGCCCAGTCCGACGTTCTTGCGCCACTTGACGCGCGCTTCGGCATCCTTCAGCGACAGGTCCAAGCCCTCGGTAGAGACGGTGTTGTCGTGACCGGCTCCGCGGAACTGCGGCCAGTCGGCGCTGACAGCAAACGGAAAGCAAACCAAAATCAGAGCTAAGGCGAAGAAGGGAAAACGCATGTTGCAACTCCGATTGATTGAATAGCCCGCAGCGAACCGTTGCGCGGCGAAAACTCTCTCACGCTGCATCTTGTTGATGCTCACGGATTCACATCCACGCACACCAGTTTGCCTCGGCTGCCTCGGACATACAGCTTGCCGTTGGCCAGGGTCGGCGAGGTCCAGACGGTGCTGTCGCCGTCGATGAGCTTGGCTCGGCTGATGGGCTTGAAGCCTTCGGGGCTCACCGGCGCGGTGATGACTTCACCTTTATCCGAGAGAACGATGAGCGTGTCGCCAGCGGCGATGACGGTGCCGTGGCCCAGGCCGCGCTCGTTCCACAATTGCTCGCCGGTCTTCGCGTTGACGCAGACGAACTTGGTGGACTCAAAGCCATAGAGGTGGCCGTCGACGTAGAGCGTCGTGCCCATCTTGTTGCGGAGGTTTCGGTTTTCCCAGAGGATCGAAAGCGACTTGCCATCGAACTTGAGCATCGCGCAGCCGTTGTTGTACTCCGACGAGATGAAGATGTGGTCTTCGATGATGACTGGCGTCGCGGCGTGGACACCGTAGTCGGTCTTCCAGGGCTGCGAGGCGATGGTTGCGCCGCTGCTGCGATCGAGCACGTGCAGGCCGGAGCTTGGGAATACCGCGAGATAATCCTTGCCTTTGAAGGTAAACGGCGCGGGCGTGGAGTAGGCCGGGCCCAGGTCCGCGGTCTTCCAGACTTCCTTGCCGTCGGCTTTGCTGAGCGCGACGATCTTGCCGATATCGATGTAGAGGGTCTGACCAAGAATCACCGGCGAGCCAGAAAAGCCCCACTGTGGGATCTTGACGCCGTAGTCTTCGGTGAGGTCTTTTTCCCAGGCGATCTTGCCAGTGTCGGTCTTGTAACAGAAGAGTTTGCCATCGCGGGCCATGTGGTAGACATGCTCGCCGTCGACCGCGGCACTGCCGCTGGGGCCGCCGACGTTGAGGTTGTCATACTTTTGCGTGGGGAAGGTGTGGGACCATTTCTTTTCACCGGTGTCGGCATCAAAGCAATAGAAGGTCGTGTTGCCGTCGTTCCAGCCGGCCGTGTAGGCCTTGCCGGCGGCGACCGTCACGCCGGTGAACCCCACGCCGATGTCCGCCGACCACTTGACCTTGACCTGGCCGTTGGCGCCGGCAAAAGCGGGGTTGAGCGCGGACTTCGTTGTCCCGTCACGTTGGGGCCCGCGCCAATGCGGCCAGTCCTCCGCCTGAACGTTAAGCCCAACGAAGCCTGTCGCCGCCGCCAACAATAAACCGTAGACCTGATCGCATTTCATGGCTGACCTCTTTGGTACGTGGAAATTGATCAAACTTGTTACGCTTCCAAACCGGCTTAATCCGGGACATCCGCCTCTTCCATCGCCGGCACCATCTTGTTCAATGCGTTCTGCAAACTCGTTCCGATCACGCTGACCGAGTACCGGCCGTCGCTGTTGCTCAATTGCTCGGCGTGGCCGTCGCTGTAAGCGGCGTTGGCATAGTCCGTGCCATGGTTGGTGCGGTGAAACGCATCGTAGAAAGACGAGCCCGGCGTGAGCAGGAAGTTGTAATCAAGGAAGAGCGCCGCGATGTCTTCGCCGCGGCTGTTTTGACCCAGGTTGTCCAACTGTGTTTCTTTTCTCAGCGGCGTGCCGTGGATGTTGCTCTGGATCACATCCGACAAGGTCGTGCTACCGTGGCGGTAGAGGTAGGCGCTGACTGCCGAGCCGAGGCCGACCTTGCCCAACTCGCTGTCCACGTTGATCGGCTGGTCGGACCCGGGACAAAATAAGACGTCGGCCGTATCAATCAGATAGTCACGGATCAGTAGCCCCGCGCCGACCGGCTCGCCGGTATTGAGCGAAATCTGGCTGGTGGTCATGCCGGGGTAGCGGTAGAAGTCGTCGGCCCCGTTGGGCTTGTAATTGTCCGGGCCGAAGGGGATCTGGTCGTCGTGCTCGTAAGCGTACTGGCTCACGGCGATCATCAGTTGTCGCTGGTTGGAGAGGCAGGACGAGCCGTACGCCGCCTCGCGCGCCGAGACCAGGACGGGAACGAGGATGCCGATGAGCAGCCCGATGATGGAAATCACCACCAGCAGCTCGATCAAAGTAAAGGCCCGTCTTGTCATGGGTTGCGGGGTTGATGCGGTGCGTGAGTTCCTAACAGTGTAGGCGATATAAGCGTGTCAGAATACAGTCAATACGCCATGACACCATCCACCGGCGCGTCAGCAAGTCCGCTCTAGCGCCGACGCCGCAGGCAGACCGCACCCGCCCAAGCCAGAAGCGAAAGTGATGCCGGCTCGGGAACCGTGGCCGAGACGCCGGGGCCGGTGAATGCGGCGAAGGACAGGCCAAAGTCCGCATCATCCACATCGCCGTCCTGATCCAGGTCCGCCAGCGGGTTGCTCGACGGGCCGTTGCCCGGGCCGGTAAACGCGGCGAAGGACAGGCCGAAGTCCGCGTCATCCACATCGCCGTCGAAATCGAGGTCAGCGACCAGCAATTCTTCAAGACGGGCATGATCGGCGATGAAGCTGCCGGTGCTTTCAGACCCGACCATGAGTGTTGCCTTGACCACGATCTCCTGACCAATCGCTGGGCCGGTGGCATAACCCGCGACGGTAAAGTCACTCAGCAGCGGGTAGTTCGGGTCGGCCAAGAGCACCGGGTCGTAAGGGTTCTTCATCTGAGCCGGGGTGACCACACGATCGACAACACTGACAAAATCGCCGCTGCCCGTTGCCAGATAGCCTATGGAGAGCACCACCGAAGTGTCCGCGCTCGGCGGGCCCGTCACACTCTGGCCCAGCGACAACGTGAAAGCGTAGGGCGTGCTCGCCTCAAACAACGCCTGACTCTCTTGCCAGATCGAGACCCGCTCTTCGGTAACCCCGTCGGCGGCGGTGTTGATGACCAGAAAAGCGAGGTTGTTGCCGTCGGCGTTACCGACCGGCGGGATCACATCAATTGGAACGTTGTAGAAGACGCCGGTGTCGATGGTCGTAAAAAACAGGGGACTGACCGGCCCCGTCTCTTCCCAATTGTCGATCTCGGGGCTTACGCCGTTGAACGGGTTGTTCGGGTCGTTGGGGTTGGGCGTGACATCCGGCGATTCAAACGAGGGGTTGACCAGCGGGATCACTTGCGCCAAGGCACCTCCAGAGATGAAAACGCAAAGACCTGCGGCGACGAACGAAAGCTGCAACCTACTACTATTAAAAACATTATGTCGATTACCGAACATATTCAAGCCTTTCTCCCCACTGATCGCGAGTTAAAAAATCGTAACTACTCCCTGTAGGCATTGTTATACGCCATGACGTGAGAGGTTGTCCAGTATTTCATCTTGGATTGGAAAGTTGGTCCCAAATTCCAGGACAGAACACCGCGCTCAAAGGCACTCTGGTCTTGTCGAGTGAAATGTATGAAACGGTTGCATCCGCCCGGCGGTCGCCTGTTTACAGGGTACTGGCGACTACTTGCCTACACGGCCGAACGTCGAGCCAGATCGGCCACGGCACCCTGCAACATTTTGAGGTGCTACAGGGTGCCACAGGTGTCCCCGGAAGCTCGCCAGAGCTGAAGGCGAAACACCAGAAGATCAGGCCGAAACTGGGCGACGTTATCAGGCGGCATTGAGCAGGCTGGGCTTGCTCGTGCGTTGTGGCTGGCGATGCGGGTGGCTGGCGATGGACTCGGGGATCAGCCGTGTCAGGCGGGCCATCTCGATGAGTTGTGCGGTGGCCGGGTCGCAATGATCCAGGTGGTTTTCGAGGGCTGAGAGCAAGGCGTGACCGTGGCAGCGGGCTGCGAAGTCCGGGGCGTCGATCAGCAGGTAGGCAATGAATCCGGAGGTCAGCAGGCGGTCGCGAAGGTTGCGATCCTGCCCGGTGGCGAAGAGGCCGTCGTCCTGCTGCATCGCGGCTAGGGCGGTCAGTGCCTGGTCATAGGCCAACTCGACCTGGCTCTGCTGGGCAGCGAGTTTGCCCTGATGATCGCGGAGGACCCGGCCCATCCCGGCCAGGAAGCAGGCGGTCAGCAGCGCGCTGTCGCGACCGGCAGCGTCCGTGATGGCTCCGTTGGGGGTCTGTGCCCTGGCGAGCTTGTCGACGAGTTGGCGGATCAGGGCGGTAGGCCCGTAGGAGAGTTCAACGAGTCGCCGGAGCCCCAGGCCATGGGCGCCGACGGGTGACTCTGCGAGCTGAACGCGCAGGGGCAGGGGCATGACCAGGCCATTGCGCCCGAGGTCTCTGAGCAGTCGGTCGTAGTCACGTTGTTCGAGGGTGCGGTCGATGGTTTGGATGCTGAGCATGATGAGGCTCCGGGTTAGGGCGATGAGGAAGAGGTCGCAACCTGTTAGCCCTAACTTTACCCAATCACTTTCTGGCAGTCAAGAGTTTTGTCCTGATTTTGTTTGGATACCCCCGAACGATGTGGACTGATCTGCAAAACCCGCCAGCCCGGGGGCGATTTATCCTGTCGTGGCTGGGTATAACGCGCATTCCGACCCATGTGGAAAACCTGTCATAAAGTCCGCCATTGACTCGAGCGAGGCTTTCGGCGCAGAAAAAAACCTCCGCCACAGGGCTCCGAACCTGTGAGCGGAGGCGCGCCACGGCCAAGATTTTAAAAGCCCAATCAAGGACTCGCACCTATCCTATCGGCATGTTTCCTACCGTGTCAATGAGCATGGGCAAGGAATCCATAAATTATTTAAATTATTGTTTTATAAATATTTATGATATTTTCCCTAGAGCGAGCGCCGCTCCTTATCCAAAAAACATCGCTCATCGTCCAACTCGGCCTGATCCGGCAACATGCTGGCTTCTCTGGCCGATCGCGAGCACACTCGTCCACAGGTAGGATGCACACATGATGCGAAGCGGAACAGATCCCACGCTGGTACGTGTAGGTGTGGCGGCGGTTGTGGAGAAGGTGTCGACTCTTACAGACCATGCGTCGGCGATCACGTCGCTTCAAGCGTTACGCGAAGTCGATCGCGCTGAGCTACGGGTCCTCATCACGCTGCGAAGTGCAGAGCGCGTGCTCGCCGGCCACTGGGAGTTGCCTGGCGGCAAGCTCGAGGCCGATGAAAGCGCCGAGCAGGCGGTGGTGCGTGAGCTGTTTGAAGAGGTGGGCATCATGGTCGAGCCGATGTGCGCGCTGACGCCGGTGGAGCACGCGTACGAGCACGCTCATGTACGGCTGCTGCCTTATGTGTGTCGACGCGTGAGCGGGCAGCCGAGCGCTCTGGAGGTCGATGCGGTCAGGTGGGTATCGCTGGATGAACTTGATGCGTATCGGTTCCCGCAGGCGAGTTGGCCGGTGGTGACGGAGCTGATGAAATTGTTTGAGCGCTAAGGGTTGGAGACAATCGCCTGGTGAGATAGGATGTAAGAACCTGGCAAACGCCTTGCCGGGCCCTCCCTTATGGCTCAACGCCGAACCCCGATTCAAGTGCCCGAGCGACGAGACGACGATGCGCCTGCAACGGCCGAGCAGTTGCAGTTCATCCGCCAACTGGTCACGGGCATGTCGCTGCAGGGCTTCCGCTTTGACTACCGCAAGATGGGCACGGCCCAGGCGGCGTCGGTGATCGATCAGTTACTCAAGCTCCGCGATGCAACGGGCCTGCCAGCGACGAATAAGCAAGGAAGCGGGTGCGTTTTGGCAGCCGTGCGTGGCGCGGTGACGCTGGTGGTCGTACTCATCGTGCTGGCGGGCGTGGGGCTCGGCGGGTACCTGATCTACAACAAAATCAACGAAAAACCTGCGGGCGGCCCGGGCGATCTCGCCTCCGCTTCGGGTGATCCAGCGGCCGATGAAGACGCGGACGCAGCGGGCAACGGTAACCGCAGAGAGAGCAAGATCTTCGAAGGCCAGTACGTCGAAGACGACACAACCCCTGTGCCCGACAATCGGCTTACGCCGCGCGAGGACAGCCAGCCGACGAATCAAACCCCCGGGCCGGCAGCCGTGCCGACGCCGGTGCCTCTGCCACAGGCTGACGCGGTCGTCGTCAAGCAGCTAGATCAACTCAGGCTGTTACTCGCGCAACTGAGCCAGTTCACGCGCAAGGACTACGACATCTCGATCCGCTCGCAGTCTTCTTCGGGCATGGTCAAGAAGCTCGAAGACCTCTCGACTGTGATGAATGCCTTGGACCCGCAACTGGCCCAGCGCGTACGCGACCTCGTGCGGGCCTACGGCGAACCACAACTCGACGGCCAGGCGATGCGCGAAACAATCGACGCCCTGCTCGCAGACCTGTCGAAGTGGGCGCAGAAGTAGCAACTCAAAGCTAGGCCCCAAGAGATGAAACAAACTGTCACTCTTGGCTTCGTTTGGGGCTACCTCCCGGAAATCGACGTGCGAAGTAGCGCTGCAATCAAGGCTGGCCTGTTGCAACGCTTCTCCGTGGCCTTAGCCTACTATCCAGACGGAGTACTCAGCTGCTGCGAGATTCGTTTCAATAGCGATCTCGTCATCGGCGTTCTTTCGAGCTTGCTCCAACTGTTCCCACATGACACCCTGGTCGCCACCGATTCGGAGGGCAAGGAACACGCGTTGCTTAACGATGCGTGCCAGTATGACGCTGAAAATGACGACTGGAAGCCTATCGAAACGATCCGGCTTTCCGCTGGTGAGACAACCGTATGCTACGTTGAACACGAAGCGTATCAGTTGGTAGGCGGCCCGAATCCGTATCACGACGCCTATGTGTATGCGTTCTATTGTAGAGACATGGAACGCAATGTCGTTCAGAAAGCGTTGTTCGAGCACGCGATCGAGAACGACTTAACCGTGTTGGAGGTGTGCTCCGGTGCCCCCGAGCCGGTGGCGAGTTCCCGGTTGCGGAAGTTTCTGAATTGGATCAGATGGTAAAGGCTTAACCGGGCCGTGATATCATCGCTCACGTTATGATCCTGTCATGCGAAACCCCCTGTCAATCGCCTGGGCGTTGTCGGTTTTTATCATCAGCGGCTGCGCGTCTGAGCCTGAGCTTGGCGTGGTGCCCAACACGCAGTGGCCGACGATCGGCAACGATCGCGGCAACATGCGCTACTCGCCACTGACGCAGATCAACAAAGCCAACGTTAAAGAGCTTGAAGTCGCGTGGACTTATCGCACCGGCGAAATGAAGGACAACCGCGGCAAGCAGATCGAGTCGACGCCGATCATGATCGACGGCGTTGTATACCTCACCACCGCTTATCTCAAAGTCGTCGCGCTCGATGCCGCAACGGGCGAAGAACGATGGGTGTTTGACCCGATGCCCAGCAAGGCACCGGGCGTGCCGATGGCCTCGGGCGGGGTCAACCGCGGCTGCGCCTACTGGTCCGATGGCAAGCGCAACGGCCAGCGGCGCATCATCCACGGCACGGCCGACGGCAGGCTCTTGAGCCTCGATGCCAACACCGGCCAGCTCGACCCCAACTTCGGCGACGCCGGCGTACTGGACCTGCGCAAAGACCTGCAAGACGAGCACGGCGACCTGAGCCGAGTCGAATATGGCCCGACTTCTCCGGTCGGTATCTGTGGCGATCGCATCATCCTCGGAATCTCCAACGGCGAACGCGCAGGCGTCGCAGCGCCCGGCGATATCCGCTGCTTCGAAATCCGCAGCGGCAAGGAACTCTGGCGATTCCACACCATCCCGCGCGATGGCGAGTTCGGCTACGACACCTGGGCCAAAGGTGCTGCCGAGCAACCGCGCGGCGGCACCAACGCATGGTCCGGCGTCAGCGTCGATCCGGTTCGTGAGTGGGTGTTCGTTGGCCTCGGCTCGGCGTCTTACGACTTTTACGGGGCCGACCGTCACGGCGACAACCTCTTTGCCAACAGCGTGCTCATCATCGATGCGAAGACCGGCCAGCGCGTCTGGCACTTCCAGACCTTGCACCACGACCTGTGGGACCACGACCTGCCGACCTACCCGAACCTCATCACGCTCAAGCGTGACGGGCAAACGATCGACGCGGTCGCACAGGTCACCAAGACCGGCTACGTGTTTGTGTTTGATCGTGAAACGGGTAAGCCGATGTTTGAGATCAACGAAGTGCCCGTGCCCGCGTCAGACGTGCCCGGCGAACTGGCGAGCAGGACGCAGCCGATCCCCTCCGCCCCGCCGCCGTTTGCGATGACCGTGGTGACGCGAGACGACCTTGCGACACGAACGCCGGAGATCGAGGCATGGGCCCGCGAGCAGTTTGACAGGGCCGACAGCCCGCACTTCCAGCCGCCGAGACTCAAGCCCTACTTCATCACGCCCGGCACGCTTGGCGGGGCCAACTGGTCGGGGGCGTCGTTCGACCCCGAGTCGGGCCTGCTCTTTGTCAACTCCAACAACCTGCCCAACCTGGTTGAGCTTTTCGCCAATGAAAACAAGGACTTTCCGCTGCCCTACCACATCGGCGGGTACTGGCGATTCAACGCGCCCGACGGCTACCCCGGCGTCAAGCCGCCCTGGGGACAACTCACCGCGCTGGACCTGAACAAGGGCACCATCGCCTGGCAGGTCACGCTCGGACACATCAAAGAAATGGAGAAGCACGGCCTGAAGAACAGCGGCGCGATGAGCCTCGGCGGCACGATCGTCACGCGCGGCGGGCTCGTCTTCATCGCGGGCACGGCCGACGAAATGATCAGGGCCTTTGACAAGGACACCGGCGAAAAGTTGTGGGAACACGCACCGCCCGCCGGAGGCTACGCGACTCCCTGCACGTATGAAGTCGACGGCCGACAATACGTCGTCATCGCCGCGGCCGGCGGCGGCAAGGTCGGCACCAAAGTCGGCGACAGCTTTGTCGCGTTTGCGCTGCCGATGCAGCGCAACAACTGATGGTGACCCGTTAGCCGTCGCCTGCAAGGCAACGCGGCGTTGATGCTGTTACGACACGCATCGCCTTGCAGGCGACGGCTAACCGCAAGCTGCCATGATTCTGCTTTCCGCGCGTTATAGTTGCACTTCTACGCCGTCATCTTTCCCGCTGAAAACAACAGTTCTCGGAAAAACCCATGAAAATCCTCGCCACACTCTTCACCGCCGCCCTGCTGCTAATTGCCTGCCCCTGCCTGGCCGACCAGCGCGACCACACCGCCGACGTCGTGGTCTACGGCGACACCTCCGGCGGGGTCATCGCCGCGGTGCAGGCGGCCAAACTCGGTAAGTCCGTCGTCCTCATCTCGCCCATGGGGCACCTGGGCGGCATGACGACCTCGGGCCTTGGCTGGACGGACCTGGGCAACACCAAAATCCTCAGCGGCCTCTCGCACAACTTCTATCACCGGCTCTACCTGCACTATCAGAACGATTCCGCATGGAACTGGCAGGACCGCAGCACGTTCAAGAACCAGGGACAAGGCGCGCCGGCACTGGATGAAAAGACTCAACTCGCCAGCGTGTTCGAGCCCAAGGTCGCCGAGCAGATCTTCAACACGATGGTCAAGGACGCCGGCGTGACCATCATCCAAGGCCGACTCGATCTGAAGAACGGCGTGATCAAGAACGGCAAACGCATCACCGCAATCAAGCTCGAAGACGGCAGCGTCATCAGCGGCAAACTCTTTATCGACGCGTCCTACGAAGGCGACCTCATGCCCGGTGCGGGCGTGTCCTTCGTCATCGGCCGGGAATCCAACAGCGAGTTCGACGAACAAGGCAACGGCAACACCGGCGTGGCAAGAGCAAATCAACTGCCCGACGGCATCGACCCCTACCTCATCGAGGGCGACCCGGCCAGCGGCCTGCTGCCGGGCGTTAGCGCCGGCCTCGGCGGCAACAAGGGCGACGGCGACCACCGCCTACAGGCCTACTGCTACCGCATGGTGCTCACAGATGTTCAGGAAAATCGCGTCGCTGTCGAAAAGCCCGCAAACTACGACGAAGATGATTATGAACTCTTGTTCCGCGCGATCGAGGCCGGGCAGAAAGGCGGCTTCTTCAAGCTCTCGCCCATGCCCAACCGCAAGACCGACAGCAACAACAACGGCGGGATCTCCACCGACTACATCGGCATGAACTACGGAGACGACTGGAACTGGGCCACGCTCAGTCACGACCAGCGCGCCGAGCTTGCGAGCAAACACCGCCACTGGCAACTGGGCCTGATCTGGACCCTGCAGAACCACGAGCGCGTGCCCGAAGCAACGCGCAAAGCCTACGCCCCCTGGGGCCTGGCGAAGGACGAGTTCGCCGATAACGGGAATTGGCCCTACCAACTCTACGTCCGCGAGGCCCGCCGCATGCGCAGCGACTTCGTCATGACTGAAAACCACTGCAAACGAAAGCTCCCCGTCGATGACCCCATCAGCCTTGGCGCCTACACCCTCGACTCGCACAACACCCAGCGCGTCCTCGCCAACGGCATGGTCAAGAACGAGGGCGATATCCAATCTTCTCTGGGTGGCAAACCCTACGGCATCAGCTACCGGGCGATTGTCCCGAAGAAAGACGAGTGCGAAAACCTGCTGGTGCCCTGGGCCTTGTCCGCGACGCACATCGCCTTCGGCAGTATCCGCATGGAGCCGGTCTTCATGACCACCAGCCAGAGTGCCGCCATCGCCGGCTGCCTGGCCATCGACGCGAACCTTGCCGTGCAGGACATCCCCTACGAAACGCTACTGCCCAAATTGCTCGAACAAGGCCTGGTGCTGCAAACGCCAGAGTAACTCGCAAGCAATTTGTCAGGCGCATCAAGCAGCAGCGCCTGGGTGTCGACAAGCCATTCGATATTAACCCGAGCAATCGTAAGCCTATTTTTTACAGCTATTTGTAGCTTTGTCTCGCTTTCTCTATACCTCCCTTGTATCCCTGCCATTTGAGCCTGTATCCGTCAGGCAATCTAAATCTGTTCGACGTATGGCCTCTTGGTCAGATACGCGGTAACCTTCTTACGTGCTTGGCGTCTAACAGACGTCGGCACCGGCTCTTACCCTTGAAGCAGGAGTACTTTTGCGAGTTCGTCTGATCTGCCTGATCTTTGCCGCATCGGCTGTCGCGCTGTCCATCCGTTCGCTCGAATCGGCTCCCACTGGTGAGTCGCCAGCGACGGTCGCGCCGGTCGTACCAGTCGCGTTTGCCGTTGATACCCGGATCGAGCCGATTCTCGAGACCTACTGCTTCACCTGCCATGAGGCTGGCCTGACCAAGGGCGGGGTTCAGTTGGACAACCTCTCGGCCCTGACCGTCAACGATCGCCTGGACCTGATGAACCGCATGCAGGAGCAGATCTATCTCGACCACATGCCGCCGCGGGAGAAGGCCGGCACCGACCAGCCCACCGAGGCCGAGCGACGGGCGCTGGTCGATTGGCTTTCGGCGGAACTGCGCAAGCAAGGCGCCGCGAAGTTTGAGAAGAAACTGCAAAAGCCCGAGTACGGCAACTACGTCAATCACGAAGCCCTTTTCTCCGGCGAACATATCGACCTCAAGGGTTTTACCCATGACCGTCGCTGGCTGATCAGTGAGTACATCTTCAATGCAAAGTTTCAGCGCATCCTCGAGAGCAACGCGCGCGCCAATCACTACGGCAAGATGGTCGCGATTGTCGGCAGCAACCGCATCCAGAGCCTGAGCCTGACCAACCCGTTTCTTCTGCCCAACCGATCGGGCGTCCGCTACTACGCCGATGAAGACCTCACTGCCGGTCACTTGTCCAGCATGTTGACCAACGCCCAGAAGGTGTCTGAGTACGTCACCGATTATCTGGTGGGTCGCAACAAAAAGTACCTGCCCGCGATCAATCAGATCATGGCGCTCGAGAACCAGCACGTGACAACGCTCGCCTCCCGACGCGCGTTCCTGAACAACTTCATCGCGACCGTCTGCGAGGAACTCTACGGCAGCGAGAACGAGGCGTACCTGCCGAAGTTCGAGCCCGTAGAGCTCCCCGAGCTGCCGGCACTGAAGCCCGGCGAGGTCTATAAAAAAGCACCGTTTCACGTTGCCCAGAACATGCTAAGCAGTCTTGAGGGTGAACAGACGGTTCATCAATTCCTGCTGAACCCCGTGCACGAACAGAAAACAGACGATCAGTTCAGGGATTTGTGCGAACGGACATGGTTTAACTTCGGCGACCACGAGCGGAAGATCCAGGGCCGCATGGCGATCCTCCGGGAGTACATGCCCGAGATCCGTGAGCAGGTCGCCAACTCCCGCAACAAGATCAAGCCACTGATTTATAAGCCGCTGGATGATGCGCAGATGCAGATCATCCATGCCGCGATCCGCAAAAACCGCAGCAAGGGCGATCACTACAACACGGTCATCGAGCGGTGCATGGCCGACTGGGAGCAAGAGTTCAAGAACGAGCGGATCGCCGCCGGCCCGCCTTCGGACACGGTGCTGACCGAGCTGATCGATTATTTGAGCATCAAGATCCTGGAGCGATCGCCGGACGCATCGGAGTCGGCGGCCTATCTCGCCTTGACAAAGTCTTATATAGAGAATCTCGGAAATCTCAAGGCTATTCAAAAGCTGATCCAGACCTTTGTATTGTCCAGCGAACTGGTGTACCGCGACGAATTCGGCGTCGGCGAACCCGACGCCTTTGGCCGGCGGATGCTCTCGCCGCGCAGCGCCAGTTATGCGATCGCCTACGCGCTAACCGATCAAAGCCCCGACGCCGAACTGGTGCAGGCCGCTCAGACCGGCCGGCTGAACTCGCGAGAGGATTACCGGCGGGAAGTCCTGCGGCTGCTGAACAAGCGGGACACGTACTATCAGATCGACACGCTCCTGGCCGACAAGCATTTCCAGCAGAATTCGACGACACTCCCGATCCGCAAGCTGCGATTTTTCCGCGAGTTCTTCGGCTACCCGGCTGCGATCACGATCTTCAAGGATGAAAAGCGCTTCGGGGGCGACCGCATCGACAACGCGACCGCGCGGCTGCTCTCTGAGACCGATCGCCTGGTCGAGCACATCCTTTTGGAAGACCGTGATGTGTTCGAGCGCTTACTGACAACCGACACCTTTTACGTCTACCACGACGGCGATAACGCGCGGATGCAGGCCGCCTCGGACCGCATCAAGCGCATCTATGCGTATTTCAAGGACCTAGACTGGAAAAACTTCAAAAACGAAGACCTGGTCAAACACGCTGATTTTCTAAGAGACGTCAAGATGCGCAGCGTGGACCCTGACAACCTCGCGGCGAGAAACCGCCAGGGCACGACCCTTGAGCTGTTCAAGATGTCGATGCAGACCATCACGGCCAGACTTGACAAGGGCCAGCGCGAGGCGGCACCCTTCGATCTGTATCGCGGCTACGGCAACGATTTCATGCCCGGGTACAACGTTACGAAGTTTTTCAATATCAAGCTGGACAACTGGGACTACCCCACGACCCAGCCGGCCGCCGTTGCGAATCGTAAAGGCCTGCTGACGCACCCCGCCTGGCTCATCGCCCACGCGAAGAATACGGAGACCGACCCGATCCACCGCGGCAAGTGGGTACGCGAGAAGCTGCTTGCCGGGACGATCCCCGATGTCCCGATCACCGTCGACGCTGCGATCCCCGAGAACCACAACCAGACCCTCCGCACCCGGCTGGCGGGCGCGACCGAGACCGCCTATTGCTGGAAGTGCCACGAGCACATGAATCCGCTGGGCTACGCCTTTGAAGCCTACGACGACTTCGGCCGATTCCGTACGCAAGAATCGCTGGAGTATCCCGATCAACTCATCAGTAAAAGCCGCGACGAGGCGACACTCCTGACCGACACGCGGGACATCTACCAGACCCTGCCGGTCGATACGACAGGCTACCTCTCGGGCACCGGTGACCCGACGCTGGACGGGCCGGTGAAAGACGCGATCGACCTTTCCGAGCGTTTATCCAAGTCCCGGCTTGTGCGTCAATCCATTATCCGCCACGCGTTCCGTTACTTTATGGGCCGCAATGAAGTGCTCTCAGATTCCAAGACCCTGATCGATGCCGAGCAGGCCTACGTTGACAGCGGCGGGAGCTTTGATGCCGTCATCGTTTCGCTCTTGACTTCAGACTCGTTCATTTACCGAAAACCCCTCGCGGAGTAGACCCATGCCAAGCCGAAGACAGTTCATCAAATCGTCGGTGCTTGGCGCCGGTTTCATGGCCCTGGCGCCGTCTTTCAATCAGGTGTTCGGCGCCATCAGTACCGACCCGTTCCCCAAGCGTTTCATCTTTATCCGTAAGTCCAGCGGTATCCGGCCGCTGGAGACGGCACTGCGCGACTTCTCGGATAAGGACCGGGTGCTGGACGAGAAGAAGCAGCCGCTCGAAGTGGATCTGGATCGCCACGAGTTGCCGACCTGGCTGCGCGGGCTTGACCCGTACAAAGAGCACATGACCATTTTGCAGGGGCTTTCTGCCAAGATGAGTGAGAACGTGCACTACTCGTTTTCCTCCGTCATGGGTTGTTTCAAATCCAGCCGAAACACGCTCAGCGCGATCAAGCGCACCACGATCGACTTTGAACTCGCCAAGCTTTTCCCCAGCCCGTTCGGACATGTCGAGCTGTCGTTCGCCGACGGGCGCACGGGCATCGTCGACGGCTATTCCGCGCCGGCGCCGCAGACGCGGAATTACTGCTACGCGGACCCCGAAACCGCGCGAAGCGAACTCTTCAAGTGCGTCCTGAATCCCGATGCGGTGAATTCAGATAACGACATGCTCTCGTTCCTGCAGAGCAAGGAAGGTATGCAGATCACGGGGCTCGACGGCCGCGAGAAGGGCCGACAGGAGATGCATGTCGACTCGCTACAGACGATCCGCGAGCGGAACAAGAAGCTGGTCAAGATGGCCGACTCGATCGCCAAACACGTGCCACAGATCGATCCGATCCACGCCAATGGCGGGCCAAACGCGAGTACGCCCGAGAAGCAGAAGGCGATGACCGACGTGCTCATCGCGGCCTTGAAAGCCGGCCTGACCAACGTCGTGACGTATACGATCGATGATCTTGGAACACCCATCACCGGCCTGCCGGGCAATGAAACCGACCGCGTGGGCATCCACCCTCTGGGCCACGACGAGGCCTTCGGCGGTGTGCCGGCCTGGAAGACCCGCGAGCAGATCCGCATCAGCCACGTCAAGCAGATCCAGGCGATCGTCGAGCAGCTCAAGCAGGTTCCCGAAGGCAATGGCACGATGTTCGACAACACCATGATCATGTACTTCCCGGAAAACGGCGAGACGCACCACGGCATCGGCCTTGAATCGCCCTTTGTCATCATGTCCGGACGCAACTGCAGCCTTGACATCGCCGGCCGATACATCCGCCTCCCGTTCCACGGCGAGGAAGGCCACAAGACGCTCGGCAACTGGTACACGACACTCCTGAACGCCCACGGCAACCCGATCGAACACTACGGCGACCTCGACGCGGAAATGGCCCGCAAAAAATTCGACCAGACCGGCCCGATCAGGCAGTTGATGAGTTGAATTGCGGCTTTCGCACAGGGGGCATTCTTCTGCTCTGAATAAATCGTGACGTGGCCAACGGGCTGCGCGCTGGCGAGAGGCTGATCAGTCGCATGAAGCGACAAGCAGGCTTGTGTTGACGAGCGATCGATGGCTTGATCCACGCCTGTAACGCCGTGGCGAAGCAACATTACACCACGCTGAGGACCGTAACGAATTTGCTATACCGTCTTGGCATGGATATTCCTTGACGCGAAGGGGATATCGTGGCAAACACTACCCGGGAAGAGTGGATCTCCTAAGTTTGAATCAGCACTTCCCTCATTGGTGACCGGCAGTTCACGCATTACGCTTGGAGTTGTCCAGAGTATTGAAGAATTAGCTCCAACAGCAAGGACTACTGCCATGACACATGCCGCATCTACTTACGAACACTCGCAAACACGACAGGACTCTTTCGAGGAGGCCGCTTCCTCACTGGAGCGCTCGTTATGGATCAAACGCACGAGTTGGGGCGCGATCCTCGCAGGCGGGGTATCTGCGATCGGCCTTCAGGCGCTGTTCACAGTGCTGGGCGCTGCGATTGGTGTCACGGTCTACGAAGGGCCGAGCACGACCACGCAAGACGTGAGCGCGTTTGCCGGTATCTGGTGGGTAATCTCAGGCACGGTTTCGCTGCTGGTTGGCGGCATGATCGTCGGGCGGATGATCAGCATCCCCCGCAACGCCGAGTTGATGGTCCATGGCTTCACGATGTGGGCCTTGACCGCGATCTTCGGCTTTATGTTCCTCTGGTCCAGCGCCGCGACGGTCAGCAACGTCGGGGCACAGTCCATCCAGAACCCCACACTGCAACAGTCCGCCAACCAGGCCTTGGGAACGGATGTTACCCCGCAATCAAATACAAACACTCAAGCGACAGCGAACAATGCGCAAGCGAATACGGTGAGTCAGGCGCAAGACACCGCTGCCACGGCCTCGTGGTGGACGCTGGCAGCCCTGCTGCTGGGTGTCGGAGCTGCGATGGGCGGCACGTACATCGGCGCTTCACCGCTGGGCCCAAAAGAAAATGAGCGCGTACGCAGTAAGCCTTAGCCTGCTGCTTCCATAAGCAATAAGTTGTAGCCGTGTATTCTCAAACTGTACAGGAACAGGACTGGACGCCAGGGCGGGGCGTGGCATCGGGTGCACAGATATGTACGGCCAGTGCCAGCGGCCAGTGCCAGTGAATCCGTGACTACTCATGACTAAAAGCCCGCAGTTTGCCAGCATGTATCAAGCTGCAATCTGCGGGCTAATTTTTATGTTGTACAGAGACGCGTAAGATTGTGCGGACCCAAAAATTTCAGATAGCACAACAGTTGGCAGGGATTGGCCTTCTCATCGCAATGGAAACGCTGAGGCTTTAAGCGGCCATGGCTTGACAGGTTTCAGCGCACTTTCGGCAGGCCTGAGCACACGCTTGGCAGTGGTCGTGTTCATGGTCGGCGCACTCGTCGGCGCACCATTGGCAGACTTCGGCGCACAGGGCGCAGGCCTGTTTAGCGTAGTCGCTCTCCATAGCCATGAGGGTTGTGCACAGCCGACAGGTGGCGGCACACTGGGCACAGCAACTGGGGCAAGCGTTGTGTGATTTCTTGCCGGTCATCTGGTCGATGTTGCGTTCACACGCTGCGGCACAGTCCTGGCAGGCATCTAAGCATTCTTGCATAGACATGTTCAATCTCCTGATGGATGGGTGACAAAAATTCACACGCAGTGCCTCACACTACGTAGCGCGGCCCCGCCACGCCTCATGCCCTCTTTTAATCCACGTTTTCCTATAACAGCAGCGGACGGTTCATGATCCTTGGATCGGGTAAGCCCCTATACTTCTTGCGCTATACAACTCGCGTGGCAATCGTGAGGAGTGGTAACAACGCCAGCCGCATCTCTCTGTAGCGATCATGACGTCCATGGGCCGATGTGATATAGATTGGCGATGAGCGAACATGTTCAGCTACATCGTCGGCCGATTGTTCTGTCCTACAAGCGCGTTCGGCGGGCGGTGGGTGTGATTGGTTTGTTGCTTCCGGTGGTGCTCGGGCCGGGCGGATGGCTGTTCGCAGATGTTGCGATTCAGGACAACCTCAGCGCGTACTACCACACGCCGATGCGGGACTGGCTGGTGGGGCTGCTGTGTGCGCTGGGTACCTTTTTATTCTGTTATCGCGGCCACGACCGTATCGAGGACTGGACGGCGAATCTTGCGGCGCTTTTCGCGTTGGGGCTGGCGATGTTCCCGATCGATGCGCACAGCGATCCGCTGCACCCCCGCTCATGGGTAGGGCTCGTCCATACGTTCTGCGGGGGCGGGTTTTTCCTGACGCTGGCGGCTTATGCGCTGTTACATTTCCCTACGCCGATGCATGGTGATCGGCGATCAGATATCGATGAAGACTTACCCGAGCCGCACCCGGCCCAGCGCAACCTGCTTTACCGCGCAAGCGGGCTGGCGATCCTGCTGAGCATGGCGGTGATGGGCGTTTACCTCCTGATCCTGCCAGTGGAGTGGAAGGTATGGGCGGACCAATACCACGCACTGTTCTGGCTGGAGTGGGTGGCGGTATGGTCGTTCGCTTCCTCCTGGCTGATCAAGGGCCGGGTGATCCTGGCTGACGCGATCGTAGGTCTCTTGGCGGCGGCGCAGCAGAAACTGCAAGAGGTCGCTGGCGGAAAAGGGATCGGGCGTCGGCTGTAAGCCGCTGGCATTTGTGAAACTTCATCCTTCACCGAGACAGGATACCTTTGCCCGGCTATGCCTTGATTGGGATCGACCATCGCCCGATGAACTCGCGCTTCACATGGACTTACCTGTTTTTCAGGAATTGCTGCGGGGCATCAAGGCGTTTGCACTTCAACCAGCGCCGGCTCGTTAGCGGCGCTTCTTGGGCCTAGGAGTTCAAGGGTTTTATTGAGGACCGCCGGGCCGTTGGACTCGCGGACGCCGCAGCGCAGGGGGGACTTGCCGATCTGGTTGCCGACGTCTTTGAATCGCAGTTGTCTTGAGAGGAACTCGCCGGGCTCGATGCCGGGGAGGATCAGTTCGCGGCGGGCGTGGCCCTGCAAGCCGGCGAAGAGGCTCAGGGACTGTCGCTGGTCGGAGGTGTTGGTGATGTTGAGGGTGACGATGGCGTCGGAGGTTCCGGGTTCTTTGCCGGGCTCGACGATGACGGAGGCGTCGAAGTCCACGCCGCGCAGGCCAAGCTGCATCGGAGTGTAGAGGCTGACCTGGTAGTCTTCACCGACGTTGAAGACCAGGTCCGCGGTGAGGGGTTTGTGTCCGCCGTCTTCGTGGATGGGGAATCGGATCGAGATGGGGACTTCGAGCGTGTCGCCGGGCGCGATGGCCAGGTGCTTGCGTTGGGGCTGGATGGACCAGCCATCGGGGCCGGTGATGGTGTAGACGCCGTTGAGCGTTCGCGGCCAGGGGTTGTGGATCCGCAGGGTACGGACATGGGCGATCTGCAGTGAGTCGATGAAGGGTTCATCGAGCGAGAAGCCGGCCCGGAAGAGCGCCAGGCGCGGGTCGATGTTGCGGATGATCGTGGGGGTCTTGCTGACGGTGAGTTGATGTTTGCCGTTGTCGGTTTGAAGGGGTGTGTTGTTGCCGAAGGGGTCGACGGCGACAGGCGCCTGGCCGAGGTAGAGGTTGAGGTTGACCGGCTCATCGTCGGCGCGCTGGTTCCAGACGGCGAGCATGCCGCCCTGCTTGCCGTCGAGGATGAGGGCGTGCAGCCCCGGCGCGAGAGGCATGCGGCCGATGACGCGTTGCCCGGAGAGTTGTCGGGCGAGGTTGATGTAGACGCCGAGCACCGGGTCGGGCATGAAGGCGTCGCGTCGCTCGTGGGCCTCTGTCCAAGGCTTTGCGATGCCGACGGAGCCTGCTTCGAGTTCCCACGCATGCAGGACGCGGAGCATGAGGTCGGTAATGCGTCGCTCGTGGGACTGTTCGCTGGCCGGTGCCAGCTCGATATCCAGTCGCGTGCTCGTAGGGGGCTTGGGCCAGTCGGCCATGGCCGGCGCGAGCTTGTCATGCGTGATGCCCTGAGGCCAGGCGATCACGAAGGCGTCCGACGGAGCAATCTCGCCGGTACGGCTGAGTTGATCAAGCCGCCAGGGCACAATCAATTGCGGGCTTGGCGCGGCGGTGCGGAGGCCCTTGCGTGCTTCTTCGAGGTCGCTGGCCAGGTCGCGCGACAGAAAGGCTTGCGGGGTGGATGAACTGCCGACCTGCCAGTGGACCTGGCGCTGGCCCAGCGGCGAGAGGAAGGGCTTGGCGAAGTCGCTCCATTTTTCGACAGGCGTGGTGAGGATGTTCAGCGGGTCGCTGGCGTCCACGCCGATGCGGCCGGCCAACTCGACGGGCACCGGCCAGAAGCTCACCGCGACGCGGCCCTGTCGCAGCAACAGATCGCGGGCGATAGGCTCAAGCATGCGGGCGCGTTCGGCGGTGGACTTGGGCGTGCCGTTGCGCTCCCAGCCGCTGACGACCAGGCCCGTCAAACTCGACTGCTGCATGAGCTCGACAACCAGCGGAAGCTGCTCGGTGGGCACGTCCTCGGCCACGAGCGTAAATCGAGAGCGGTCCTCGCTGCCTGCTGTGCCGCCCGGGCCTAGCCAGAGAAAGCCCGCGAGGGTTCGCGCGACCGCGAGGGTGGGTCTGTTGTTGCGATCGACCTCGAAGATCTCGATCTCCGCGATGTACCAGCCGTAGCGTTCACCGAGATCAGGCGTCCACGGCTTGAGTTCCTTGTCGATCTTCTCTTCAAGCTTGTCCACCAGTTCATAGCGGTGGTTGTAGACGCTGATGACCGCATGCATGCGCTGGCCGGTGAGATCGCGGACGCGTGCGTGCAGCACGGGGCGGTCAGGCGCGTTGATGATGTTGGTGCGAGTCTCAGTGGAGAGGCTGACGCTGGGCAGTTCCCAGACGCTGATGTCGTCGAACCAGGCGGCTCCGTTGATATCGCTGGGTACGACCTGGTGATCGCCGATGGGGTCATCGGTGTCCATGCCCGGCTGGATGACGTGAACCTCGATGCCGATGTAGGCCGCGTCGGGATAGTCGCCGGTGAGTTTGACCGAGGCGACGGACCATCCCGCATCGGAGGTGATGGGGTCGGACATGCGGAGGCTGTCTTCGATGCGTCGGCCGTGCTTGTCGATGAAGTAGGCTCGGAGCTGTGCCCAGGCGTGTTTGAGGTCGCGGGTGTGGACCTGCGTGCTGACGCGATAGTCGCTCTGAGGCTTGATATCGATCGCTGCGTGCTGGACAAACGCGCCGGTGCGCCCGCCGGAGACACCGAGCTTGAGGCTGAAATCGCCGGAGTATTTCTGCGCCCGGTCAAAGCCGACCGCTGCGTAGTGCGGGTAGCCCGTGCGGGATTCGAGCGACTGGTGCAGCGGGATGTCGTGGAACTCGTCCTTCTGGCCCAGTGCCTTTCGGCCGATGACGTACCAGTTGCGGGGCAACAGTTCATCACTGAAGCCGATCTTGTTGCCGCGGTCGTCAGCGTCTTCGAAGTCGTAGCGTTTCTTGAGCCGGTGCGTAGACTCGGCGATCTGGGCGTGGGCGGTCTGCGCCAGACTCAGCGACAGCATCACCGAGGCAAGCAGACTGACAACCATGAAGAGGCGATATCGTGTCACCGAATTGTTATCGGCCGGGTCGGCAGCGATTGTAGAATCCGGCGGGCCTGTCGTCGCTCAGCAACACTCGGCGCAACAACGCGAATGTGAGTGCCGTTCAACGCAGGGTAAATTTCGTTCACTCACAAGGCCGCCAGCCGCTGCGTGCGGTCCTGGGCGATCAGCGCGTCGATGATCGGCTTCAGGTCGCCAGCCATGACGCGCTGGAGATTAAATGAATCGCTCAGCCGGTGATCGACAACCATATTGTCCTTGAAGCGGTAGGTGCGGACGCGCTCGCTGCGGCCACCGGTACCGATCATCTTCGAACGGTTTTCTGCCCGCTGTGCGTCCAACTCGGCCTGGCGCAACTCGTAAAGCCGAGCGCGCAGGAGTTGCCAGGCCTTCTCGCGGTTCTGCTGCTGGCTCTTACTCTCCTGCATCCGCACCTCGATGCCCGTGGGCTTGTGGATCAGGTGCACCGCCGTCGCCACCTTGTTCACGTTTTGCCCGCCGGGGCCTTGCGCTGTTGTCACATGCATGACCACTTCGCTCGGGTCGATCGTCAGGTCCACATCCTCCGGCTCGGGCAGCACCGCGACGGTACAGGTGCTCGTATGAACGCGCCCCTGTGTCTCCGTGGCCGGGACTCGCTTAACGCAGTGCACTCCGCCTTCGTAGCCCAGGCCCTGCCACACCGCCTCGCCGCTGACACTCACCATCGCATGCCGCAGCCCGCCCTGCTCGCTCCCGGAAGTTTCCAGTGATTCCATGCGCCAGCCGCGCAGCTTTGCGTACGCTTCGTACATCGCCAGCACTTCGCCGGCAAAGAGCGCCGCCTCCGCGCCGCCGATACCTGCACGCACCTCGAGGATCACCGAGCCCACCGCCGCGTCGTCCGCCGTCACCAATTCACTGGCGATCGCTTCGAGCATTTGAGCGCTGGCCTCCTGGCTCTGGGCGATCTGCTCGCGGACAAGCTCGACCATCTCAGCATCGCCACCCTCGGCGATGATCTCGCGTGCCTCGGCCAGGTCCCGCTGATGCTTGCGATACGTGCGGTACTTGCCGACGATGCCCGACAACGCCGATCGCTTGACGCTGATCCGCGTCGCCGCCTTGTGGTCCGCGATCACCGCCGGGTCGTTAAGTTGCTGGCTCAGCGCATCGTGCTGCTGGAGCAACTCATCGAGCTTGGCGATCAGGTTGGGGTTGGGGTTGGGGTCGGCCATCGTGTTTCACATGCGCTTCAGGGCAGAGGCTGTCGGGTCAGTCGGCGCATAAAACAGCCGCGTCGGTGAGAACGCGGCTGCACGAGGATCAGCGTTGCTACTTCTTCTTGGAGAAGTAGTTGCCCGCGAACTTCTTCTGGAACTTCTCAACACGGCCGGCGGTGTCGAGGAACTTCTGCTTGCCGGTGAAGAACGGGTGGCTGGCCGAGGAGATGTCGACCTTGACCAGCGGGTACTCGTTGCCGTCTTCCCACTTGATCTTGTCCTTGGTCGGCGCGGTCGAGGCGGAGAGGAACTTCTCATCGCACGACACGTCGTGGAAAACCACGGGGCGGTACTTGGGGTGGATGTCGGCTTTCATGGTGGGGTCTGGGGTTTGGGGTCTAGGGTTTGGGGCTGCTAGGTACAGCCGATGACCTTGTCTGAGCGAGCCAAGTAGTATACACAACGCACCGTGTCGATTGCAACCTAGACCCGATACCCTAAACCCCAACCCCCATGCTCACCTACCTCAACGGCCAGATGCTCGACGACGAGCAAGCCCTGATCCCCAGCCGCGATGCCGGTTTCCTGCACGGCGTGGGGCTTTTCGAGACGATGTTCGCCCATCACGGCAAGGTCTTTCGCCTTGAACAACACTTGGAGCGGCTCAAGGCGTCGGCCCGCGAACTGGGCCTGGCCGCGGACCTGAACACCGCCCCGCTGGCCGACGCG
>JBGSTE010000246.1:0-2438 GCA_041736655.1 Phycisphaeraceae bacterium
CGAGGCAGGACTCGGCTCACTGCCCGGAGGCGGCGCCGAAGTCTTCGACGACCGCGTCCACGATGAAATCTTCCGCGGCAAGATCGGCGGGCTCGAATGGATCAACGTCCACCGCACCGCCCACGAGCTGGGACTGATGTCCAACGCCACCATGCTCTACGGCCACGTCGAAACCCTCGAAGACCGCATCCGACACCTCTGCCTGCTTCGCGAGGCGCAAGACCAAGCCATCGAGCACGGCCACAAGGGACGTTTCCAGACCATCATCCCCCTGCCGTTCTTCCCCGACGGCTCGGCGCTCGAACACCTGCCCGGGCCGACGGGGCTGGACAACCTCCGCATGCTCGCGGTCTGCCGACTGATGCTCGACAACTTCGATCACGTCAAGTGCTTCTGGATCATGCAGACCCTGCCTATGGCCCAGCTTGGCCTATCCTTCGGCGTTGACGACGTCGACGGCACCGTCGTCTGGTACGACATCACCAAGGTCGGCGGCAGCACCACCCACCAGGAAGTCACCCCCGGAAAATTGCGTGACATGATCACCGAGGCCGGCTACGAACCCATCGAACGCGACACGGTGTATCGGCGGGTCGTACGCGACGGCGCGAGTTGGAAAGTGGATGAACTAGTCACGGCTTGATTTTTCACAAAACGGGCATAATCAACTCACCTCCGCCACGGGTCGATCTGCTGCTGGATGCGGTCTTCGATATCGTCTTGGGCCGCGCGTTTGGCGTATCGCTCGTCATACAACTTCGGGTCGACGCGCGCCATGTGCATCGCCATGCGGTAGCCGTTCCACGCCTGCACGCCGACGAACAGGGCCATGACCATGAACCAGGGCTCATAGAAAACGACCGACATGAACACGACGCCCGCCGCCGCGATCAGGCCGACGACGCTGACGAACTTGAGCGCCTGGGGTCGGCCGACGAAGTACCAGAGGAGTGCCATGAGCGTCTGCCCGCCATCGAGGGGATAGACCGGCAGCATGTTGAACACCAGCAGGCCGAAGTTCATCGTCATGATCGAAAACGCGAGGACCTGCGTGTTCTGCCCGTGGATCGGCCAGTCGAATGAACCGCGAACCAGGTAATACACGATCACCGTCACCGGCACGAGCATGACGTTGACCAGCGGGCCGGCGACGATCGACCAGAGCAGCGCGCCTGGCCGCTGGGGCGGGTTGACGAATGCGACGCCACCCAAGGGCCAGAGAACGATGAGCCGGGCCTGGCCGCCGACGGACTTGCACGCCAGCGCGTGGCCGAACTCGTGGATCAGCACGATCCCGAAGAGCGCCACATACAGCAGCGTGCTCCAGAGGAGCGGCTCGTTGCCGGGTCCGACAAACTGGCCTTGCCCAAACTGCGGGATCAGGAAGATCGCGATCACAAACCACGACCAGTGCATGAACACGTCGATGCCAAAGAGACGGAACAGCCTGATTGACCCATTGACCATCGTCAGAGTATAGCGCGTTTGCGGGTGTGCCCGCTTGACCTTTGCCAAATGAGCGCAACAATCCGATGCTCACACGTCGGTAGGACAGGCATTCCTGCCTGTCGCCGAGTCAGGACGATCCAACAAGCCATGACAGGCAGGAATGCCTGTCCTACCCGAACCAAGCGAGAATCCATGCCCGAATCAAGTCAACCCGTTGTCATCATCACCGGCTCGGGCAGCGGCGTCGGCCGGGACCTGGCGGTCCTCATGGCCGAGGCCGGCTACGCCTGTGTGCTTGCCGCGCGGACCGAGAGCAAACTCCACGAGACCGCGCAGCTTGTCGCCGACGAAGTGCCGGGCGCTGTGATGCTGATCGTGCCTGCGGATGTCAGCGACCCGCAAGCCGTGCAGTTGCTGATCGACACGACGCTCGATCGCTTGGGCCGAATCGATGCGCTGGCCAACGTCGCCGGGTACGCCCCGCTGCAGCCGATTGCGCGGATTGAGAACGACACGCTGCGTCGGTGCACCGCGATCAACTTCGACGCGGTGGTGTACACGACCCGTGCGGTTTGGCCACACTTTAAGGACAGGAAGCAAGGCGTGGTCTGCAACGTCTCATCGATGGGCGCGTTCGACCCGTTCACGGGCTTTAACATCTACGGAGCGATGAAGGCCGCGGTCAATATCTTCACCAAAGCCACCGCCGACGAAGGCAAGCGCATCGGTGTGTCGGCCTACTGCATCGCGCCCGGCGCGATCGAGACGCCGATGCTGCGTGCAAATTTCTCAGAAAAATCGCTCCCGACAGACAAGACGCTCGACCCAGCAACTGTCGCCGCGGCGATCCGCGATTGCCTGACGGGTAAAACCGACATGCAGTCCGGCGAGACGCGGAAGATGCCGTCACATTGACGTGTAGCGGGCGACGCGAAGCGTCCCGTTATCGAATCAGGATAGATGATTCGCACGGGACGCTGCGCGTCGCC
>JBGSTE010000271.1:0-2670 GCA_041736655.1 Phycisphaeraceae bacterium
GAGGGCGGAGGCGGGCATGCCGATGCAGGCCACCGCCGTGGCCGCGACGACCCAGGCGTGCAGCGCGGCCCGGTGCGTGCTGCGTTGGTACGGTTCAGACTTGGGGAGTTTCATCAAGAAGTCCTGTGGGGTGGATGGATCGCAAGCCATGCCACAACCGGCGCGCCACTCGGCAGGCGCGATTTCAGGCTCCAAATAAGGGTTTGGTGTGTCCAGGCCCTGCCGCGCCAGGCATCGCCATGACAGACCGGCAGGGGCCGGGAGTGATATTGAGCGCAAGAAGGCGGTTGTCAATGTCTATCGCCGGGCGTCTTCGCCGATGTGCACTTCGCCGCGCTCGGCGGCCAGCTCGACCTGTTTCTGCCGTTGTTCAAAGCGTCTCCTTCGCTCGCGATCAACCGCATCGACGCAGCGTGGGCAGGAGACGCCCTTGCGGTAGTGTTCGCTTTGGCGGTCTGCCTCGCTGACGGGCATCCGGCAGGCGTAGCAGAGCGTGTAAGGCCCGGGCGTCAGGCCCTGGCCGACGGACACGCGTTCATCAAAGACAAAGCACTCGCCGCGCCACAGGCTCTCGTCGGCCGGGACTTCTTCGAGGTACTTGAGCACGCCGCCTTCGAGGTGGTAGACCTCCTCAAAGCCGATCTGTCGAAGGTACGCGGTCGCCTTCTCGCAGCGGATCCCGCCGGTGCAGAACATGGCGATCTTGCGGTGCTTTTCGGGGTCAAGTTGCGTGCGGGCAAAGTCGGGAAACTCGCGGAAGGACTCGGTCGCCGGGTCGATCGCACGCTCGAAGCTGCCCAGCTCGACCTCGTAGGCGTTGCGGGTGTCGATGACGGTGACTGCCGGGTCGGCGATCAGCGCGTTCCAGTCCTTGGGCTTGACGTAGGTCCCGGCCGCGTGCACCGGGTCGATGTTGTCAACGCCCATCGTCACGATCTCTCGCTTAAGCCGAACCTTGGTCCTGCGGAAGGGCATCTTGTCGCAGGTTGATTCCTTGTGCGACAGCGCGCTGAGGCGTGGGTCGGCCTTGAGAAAGGCGAGCACCGCGTCGACCCCTTCGCGTGGTCCGGCGATCGTGCCGTTGATCCCTTCGTCCGCCAGGAGAAGCGTGCCGCGGACCTTGTGCAGCCGCATCTGATCGAGCAGGGGATCGCGCAGGCGGTCGGCCTGTTCAAGGCGGACAAAGCGGTAGAGGGCTGCGACAACGAAGCTGGCCATGGGAGGAGTTTAACGCAAGCAGGCGTGGGGCAAGAAAAAAACGCGGCCGATGAAGGCCGCGTTCAGGAGAAACAGGTTTGGTTCAGACCGCAGGGTGACTGAATCAGGCCGAGCGACGGCGACGGTAGCCGAGCATGCCTGCACCGATGGCGATGAGGGCGATGGAGCCGGGCTCGGGGACGATGCTGTACTCGGCACCGAAGCTGGTGACATCACCGGGGTCGTTGTGAACGACGGTGGCGATGATGCTGGCGGAGTAGGGGCTAGAAAGCAGGCCTACCGACGAGTCGTTGCCGGAGAAGTCGCCGGGGGCGGGTGAGCTGACGATGCCGGTGAGGATGCCGGTGCCGAAGGGGGCGTCGGTCAGGTCGATGTAGGACGAGATGGATGCCGAGCCGTTGGTGGTGCCGCCGGCGAAGAGGTTTGCGGTGCCGGTGGGCAGCGGGCCGGTGTAGCCGGTGGTGGTGAACTTGATGGTGAGCGTTCCGACGCCGCTGCTGCTGACGTTGACGCTGTTGAGTTCGAGCACCGGCGCGGTGGACGAGCCCAGGAGCGGGAAGCTCAGGCCGGTAGTCACGTTGACGTCGAACACGCCGACGGATCCAGAGAAGACCACGACGCCGGCCGCCGCACTCAGGTCGCCGGCACCGCCGTCAACCACGAGGACCGGCGGCGCGATGCCGTCGCTGAGTTCGATGATGGTTGCGGCCTGAGCCTGCGGCACGACGGCTGCAAAAGCAGCGATGAGTGACCCGGCGATCAGAGACTTGGTGGTTGTCGGAAGCATTTTTCTTCTCCTGAGGAAAGTTATTTCGAGGTTCGAAAACAACTGCGGTCGTTGAACTCCTGTGAACGGGTCCATTGTAGTTGGGACGCATGGATCGAAAAACCCCTGCAAGTTGATTTTCCTTATTTTTCAAGAGAATAACCACAATGCGGTATACCTGTTGTCGTTAGGGGGTACCTACTTCAGGTGAGGTCGATGTTTTGCTGGCTGGATTAATTACCTAAAATAGTTAGCGATGAATCATGACCCCGTTTGCGTGTATTTAACAAGCTTGGCGCGCTGTTGAAAACTCGCTGGGCTTCTTCGTGAAAGGCTCACATAACCCGCCGCAGTGGACATCGCGAACAGGGCTGGACAACAAGCCTGTGCCCGAGTTGCTTCGGGCTGCGGCGGCCGGGCTATTAATACGTGTACACAATAAAGTAATACGTACACATACAAAAACAATACGTGTACATAGCAAAAGGTGGCTGGGGTGGTAGCGGCGCGCGGGCGTCGGCCGAGGCTGATGCCCGGGCGGCGTGCGTATGAAAAAAAACGCGGCCGATGAGGGCCGCGTTCGGGAAGGAGCAGGTGCTGAGGTCTGTGGCTTGCGAGGCGTCGGCTCAGGCCGAGCGTCGTCGTCGGTAGCCGAGCATGCCGGCCCCGATGGCGATGAGGGCGAT
>JBGSTE010000559.1:0-3558 GCA_041736655.1 Phycisphaeraceae bacterium
GTACGAGTCAGCGGGCCATCGCACGATCGACACGCTGTGGCGTAACACGCAGGTTCTGCTGAACGCGATCACACCGTCGGACGCGCGTGGGTTCATCGGACACGCGGGCTACAGAAACGCTACATAGATACGGAAAACGCTTTAAGCGACGCCTCGGCCAGCCAGACGATCGGACCGACACCAGTCAAAGCATCAAACGCACTCGCTACTCGCGATCGCGGCCTCATTCAGATGGAATCATGTCCTCAATCGCAGGCCTAGTGGCGTCCGACCTTGTGAAGCCTGCGTCCGGCAACTCACACCCTGAAAATCGCACCCAGCTTCTTGCCCATCAGGATGCTTGCGCCGACCAGCGTCACGGTCAGGAGCGCCATGCCCCAGACGCCCATCGCGCTGGCGATGTACTGGCCGTCGCCCAGGCGGTTGTAGAGGACCCAGATGGCCTTGGTCACCGGGAAGTGCTCGGAGCGCTCGGCGAGGATCAGCGAGTCGCTCACTTCGAGCATCGCAAAGGCGAAGACGAGGATGCCCCCGGCGATGAGGTTGGCCATGATCAGCGGGACGACAATCCTTCGGATCGCGGTCATCAATGAAGCGCCGAGGTTCAGCGCCGCCTCTTCGAGTTGGCCGGAGGTCTGTTCCAGGCCCGCTGCGGCCGAGCGGAGGATGTAGGGCAGCCGACGGATCGTGTAGGCGATGATGAGGAAAACCAGCGGGTTGGGCGCTTCGCCACGGACCGCGAAGAATGAGCCGACGGTAAACCACCGTCTATTGTGGTCGCCGTCGGCCAGCGTATTCTGAAAGAACGCGCTAAGCTGCGGGAAAGGCCAGTTCAGGCTCATCGCCACATAGCCAAACGCCATCACCAGCCCCGGCACAGCCAGCGGCAGCATGCCCAGCGTGTCGAGGATCCATCCACCCTTGACCTTGACGCGGACGGTGAGGTAGGCGATCGCCAGGCCGATGATGATCGCCAGGACCATCGCGCACAGGGCGTAGATGAGCGAGTTGATAATTGAGGGCACCGCCAGGCTGTGCTGCAACATGCCCGAGTAGTGCTCGGTGGTCAGCGAGCGCGGCAGGATGGTGCGGTACCAGTCGTTGCCGGCGGTCATGCCCGAGAGCGAGTTGAACACGACGCCCAGGTGCGGGAGGATCGCCATCGCGGTGATGCTCAGGAAGAGCATGGCTGCGGCGAAGGCCTTAAACCCGGTCAGCCGACGCGTGGCTTGGGCGTGCTGGGCCTTGGACTGCATCGCATACGCTCGGCCACCAAACGCGAACTTGCTCAGCAGGTAGAGGAGCACGGCCGAGACGAGCATGACTACGACCAGGGCGTACGGCCGGGAGCTGTCGCTGATCTCGGTCAGGCCGTAGAAAACCTGCACGGGCGTGACGGCGGTGTACTCGAACATGAGCGGGGTGCCCAGTTCGGTGAAGGACCAGATGAAGACGATGGTCGAGCCGGCGAAGACGCCCGGAAGGATCAATGGCAGCGTGCACTTGAAGAAGCGTCGCAGGCGGCCGGCGCCGAGGTTCAGGGCTGCTTCATCGAGCGACGGGTCGAGGTTGGCCATCGCGGCGGTGATGTTCAGGTAGAGGATGGGGTACAGGTGCAGGGCTTCCATGATGACGACGGCGAAGAACACGCCGTTGAACTCGCCCAGGACCGGCAGATGAATTTGCGCCGCTAAAAAATCGATGCCCGGGTGGTCCGGGCCGAGGACGCCGACGGATTTGAGCAGGGCGTTGAATGAGCCTGCGCGGCCGAGGACGGCGCGCATGCCGATAGCGCCGACAAAGGGCGGGAGGATCAGGGGCACGAGGACCAGGGCGCTGACGATGGACTTGCCGGGGAAGTTGTAGCGCGTGGCGATCGAAGCCATGGGCAGCGTGACGATCAGACAAAGGAGCGTGGTGCAGAGGGCGATGAGGAAGGCGTTGAGCAGGCCGCGAAGATAGAGCGGGTCGCGCAGGACGCCGACATCTTTGCCCAGGAAGTAGTGGAGCGTCAATGCGCCGTCCTGATCGACGAAGCCGCCCTTGACGGTCAGGACGATGGGCCAGACGAGAAAGAGCAGGAGGATGACCAATAGCCCGGCGAAGAGGCTGTAGCGGTAGACATCGCGGGCACGGATCGGCATGGCGGAGAGTTTAGCGGCTCAGCCGTTCCATGGCCCGGTGATGGCGAGGGTCAGGCCCGGGTTCTGGATGTTGACAAAGAGCGTCGTGCCGTCGGGGCTGAAGCAACTGCCGGCCAGTTCGCTGGTGTTCATGCTGTTTCGGCCGAGCTTGTAGACTTGCCCTTCGGGTGTCACGCCCAGGAGGTGGTTGACCTTGCTGCAGTCTTCGCAGAGGAACACGTCGCCGGTGGGGCCCACGCAGAGGTTGTCGGCGTTCTGCAGGATCGTCGCGTCGTTAGGCTCGATGAACAGTTCAAGCGTGCCCGGCGTGTCGGCTTCCTGGGCCTGGCCTTCGTGCTTGCTGGGGATATAGCGCCAGATCTGGCCCTGACCCGCGGAGCCGCCGGTGGTGCAGGCGAAGTAGATCGCGTCGTTGCCGTGCCACATGCCCTCACCACGGGCAAAGCGGGCTGCGCCCATCTTGAAGGCCCGGTAGCGCAGGTCGTCCTGAGGCGCTTCGACATTGTCGATATCAAGCCACTGAACCTGCAGGGACTGGCCGACCTTGACGTCGTGCTTAGCGGCGAGGGTGACATCAAAGGGCACGTCGTGCGCGCCGCCGTTCTGAAGTTTCTCGGGGATTTCCTTCCAGTTGCGCAGGTCTGCCGGCTGCTTGTCCTTGATGGCCAGGACCTGTAGTTTGCCGCCTTCGGCCAGCTTGCCCGGAACATTCGGGATGAAGCGATAAAACACGCCGTCGTGGCGGTCCTCGGTCTGGTAGACGATGCCGCTGGCTGGGTCCACGGCGATGGCTTCGTGGTTGAAGCGGCCCATGGCCGTAAGCGCGACGGGCTCGACGAGCCTGATCTCGGCGGTCGCGGGGACTTCAAAGTTGTAACCGTGGTTCTGATCGTAGACCTGATTGATGGTTGAGACGGTTTCCTCGCACGTGACCCAACTGCCCCAGGGGGTCACGCCGCCGGCACAGTTGCGCTCGGTGCCGACGAGCGAGAGGAAGTGCCTCACCAGCTTCTGCTGTCGGGTGTCGTAGACCAGCGTGGTAGTGCCGCCACAGATCGCGCCGACGCCGTAGCTCGAGTCGTAGACCCGGTCCCACGGAACGGTGCCATTGAGTTCGCCATTTTGCCCGAACGGTCCGATCTTGTTGGTCGGCCCTTCGATCTCGTGGTTGCGAACAAGGATGGTCAGCCCATCGGGCCCGGTGAAGGCGCCCATGCCATCGTGTTTGCCGGGGACGAAGAAGCCGTCGTCCATCTTTTCGCCGGTCAGCGAGAAGGCGCGATAGGAAAAGCCTGCGGGCAGATCGAGTATGCCCTTTGGGTCGGCGACGAGCGGGCCGTAGCCGGCGGAAGCGACGCACTGCGTGGCGACGACCGGGCCGGCCAGGGAGGCGAAGCTGCGCAGGCCCGCGAAG
>JBGSTE010000307.1:0-1912 GCA_041736655.1 Phycisphaeraceae bacterium
GCCAGCGCAAGTGTCGCCGGGCGCGGCCGAGTACCTGGGCGATGCAGCGCGTGATGAAAAGATCACGATGATCGACGCGATGCGTCGCGTGCTGCATCAGCAGCTCAAGGCCGACAGCCGGGTCACGCTGCTGGGCCAGGACATCGAAGACCCCAAAGGCGATGTGTTCGGCGTGACCAAGGGCTTGTCGACCGCGTTCCCCGGCCGGGTGGTCAACTCGCCGCTGTCCGAGTCGACGATCATCGGCTCGAGCATCGGCCGGGCGCTGGCGGGGGGTCGGCCGGTGGGCTTCATCCAGTTCGCCGACTTTTTGCCCACGGGCATCGGGCAACTGATGAGCGAGCTGGGCTCGATGTACTGGCGGACCAACGGGCAGTTCGAGCTGCCGGTGATTTTGATGATCACCTGCGGCGCGTACCGGGCCGGGCTTGGGCCATTCCACTCACAAACGCTTGAATCAACGTTGGCCCACATTCCCGGCGTCGACGTGATGATGCCCAGCAGCGCCAGCGACGCCGCGGCGATGCTCAATGCGGCGTTTGCCTCGGGTCGGCCGACGGTGTTCCTGTACCCGAAGGTGTGCCTGAACGATCGCGCGCCGTGGAAGCAGACCTCGCCGGATGTCGACAAGCACATCACGCCAGTAGGCACCGCGCGCTCGCTGCATGAAGGAAGCGACCTGACGCTGGTCACCTGGGGCAGCACGGTGACGCTGGGCATGGGTGTGGCGGAGAAATTGCAGACCGTCGGCGTGGGCGTTGACCTGATCGAC
Organism: Phycisphaeraceae bacterium; assembly: GCA_041736655.1. Taxonomy (GTDB): domain Bacteria; phylum Planctomycetota; class Phycisphaerae; order Phycisphaerales; family Phycisphaeraceae; genus JAHQVV01. The sequence continues at coordinate 773 of JBGSTE010000307.1, forward strand.
CTGCGCTGCATCAGCCCGTGGGACAAGGCAACAATCACCGCGTCAGTCAAAAAGACCGGCAAGCTGCTGGTCGTGCACGAAGACAACCTGACAGTGGGCTTTGGCGCGGAAGTCGTGGCGAGCGTTGTGGAAGCGCTGGGCAGCGGTGTCATCGCCCGGCGGGTGACACGCGCCGATACGTGGGTCCCCTGCAACTACACGAATCAGTTGGAAGTGCTGCCGAGCTATCGGCGAACATTGACGACCGCGTGTGAGATGCTGGGCCTAAACATCGCCTGGCCGACGCATGTGCACGCAGACGATGACGCGTCGATCCAGGTCATCGAGGCCCAGGGCAGCAGCCCCGCCGACCAGGAAGTCATGGTCAGCGTGTGGAACGTGAAGGTCGGCGACTCGGTGTCGACCGGGCAGATCATCGCGGACATGGAAGCGGACAAGGCGACGTTCGAGTTCGGCTCGCCCTGCGATGGCGTAGTGGCGGAGATCTTGATCGAGCCGGACACGAAGGTGCCCGTCGGCACGCCGGTGATCAAGATCCGGACACAGACGGAAGAAGGCCAGGCGAAAGTCGTCAAGCGACAGACGCGCGAGGACCTGGGCCAGCCGGTGATCACGCGTTTTGTCGAGCGGTCGGGTACGTCGGCGATGACTGCGGGTGTCACTTCACCAAGCCAGAAGGTGCGTATTTATCTTTCGCCGATCCACATCGCCGAAGGCCGGGACCGCCTGACGAACTCGGTGCTGGAGCAGCGTTTCCCGGCGTACACGGCCGAGGATATTGTGAAGCTCTCGGGCATCGAGTCGCGTCCGATTTTGGCGCGGAATCAGACGGCGCTATCGATCGGTGCCGAGGCGGCACGCGCGGCGCTTAAGGCCGAGGGCCTGACGCTTGACGACCTGACGGGGATCGTGTGCCACACAACGACGCCGCCGCTCAATACGCCTTCGATGGCGTGCATGATCCTGCGCGAGCTGGACCCGCAGGCTGAGCACGAGCTGATGGTCTACGACGTCAACGCCGCGTGCTCGGGCTGGCTGTACGCGCTGGACACGGCCTACCACACGATCCTCACCCAGCCCCATAAGGCGGTGCTCGTTGTCACGACCGAGGCGCTCTCCCGCGTGGTCGACCCGGGCGAC
>JBGSTE010000311.1:0-38444 GCA_041736655.1 Phycisphaeraceae bacterium
TCTGCCGGTCGCTGTTCAACTTCGCGATCAAGCGCCGACACATGCCGCCCTACGCCGAGAACCCGTTCTCGGTGATCGAGATCGACCGTATCCCGGTGGAAGACGCGACGCCGTTCACCGACCTGTCACCCGAAAAGGAGCGAGCGTTCCTGGAGTCCTGCGATGACTGGCAGTTCCCGATCTTCGCGACGCTGTTACTGACCGGGCTGCGGCCGGGCGAGTTGACCCACCTGCTGCTGCCTCACGATGTCAATCTCAAAGAGCGGTATATCCAGGTGCGCAACAAACCCAAGCTCGGCTGGCAGGTCAAGACGCGAAACGAACGACGAGTCCCGCTCATGCCTGAACTCGCGGAACTGCTTCGCATCCACATCGGCGATCGCCAGACCGGGCCGGTGTTCCTGCGGCGGCGTTTTGATGAATCGATCAAGCCCGAGCTGGGCGGCCTCGGTGAAGCAGAATTAGAAGCAGAGTTGGCACGACGAGTCGACGGTGCGGCTAGCGAAACGGCACCGATCACGCGGGCCAAGAAGGCTGCGCTCGCCCGGCAGGTTTGGTGCAATGCCGGTGCGATCAGGACCGACCGCATCCGCCTCGGGTTCATGATGCTGACCAAACAGATCGGACTATCTGGCCTCACAGCCCCGAAACTGCTGCGGCACCTCTTCGCTACCGCTCTGCAAGACGGCAACGTGGACCCGCTCATCCGCATGGAGCTGATGGGACACGTAGCTCACAAAGGAGATCGGTCTACGACGCCTTTGTCGATGACCGGCCACTACACGCACACACGTGAACACACCTGGCGCAATCAGTTTGAAGCATCAATGCGACAGCGGCCGGGGATTGCCGTGCTGGCGAAAAGGTTGAACAGTGAAGTCAGGGTTGGAACCTAAATTATTCAGACTTTTGCGCAATAATAAGTGAGGGAAACTTAGCTCTTGTCGGCACCATGTCCCGGAGCCAACAGCTTGAGTACGCCCGCATAGTGTTTGGCAGCTGCGGCTTTGTACTTCTCAACCAGCGTGTTCAGGTGCAGGTACACCATAATGACGTGCCGGGTCGGTGCCTGCCCCATCAGATAGGCGCGTTCTTCGAGCGAGAGACCGGCGCTGGCCGCAGGTAGCCGCGGCACTGTTTGAGCCCCGGCCGGTCGTCGCGGCTGCCGGAGGTCTTGTCCTCATGAATATTGAGTTCTTCTATACCCGCCGCGCGCAGAACGTCGCCTTGCAGGTCGGTGCTCTGCCGATCGTCGGCGGTCGATACCCTCACATAGCCAACCAGCATGTCACGGAAATCCCCTCGGAGTGTGTTTCCGCGACAAAAGCACAGGCCGAGGAATCCGTCAAGGGTTTTCGTGAAAGGGACGGATGGGAATGGGCGAGATGTTCATGCAATCGGAAGGTGGCTGCATCCCTTAACGAAAAACACCTATTTGTCGGCAGCGATCATGCTGCAGTTTCACACCCGAGGTGCGATCTTAGTTGCTGGGACTCGATCAGAAGCGGGAACAGCTACGTGATCTACAACAATCATCCGCGAATGACTGCCCGTACTCCAAGAAAGACCCCCCACGGGATCGTCGTGCATTCCGACTGCCTTGAGCGGGGGTGCCGGGGGCGGCAGCCCCGGCATTTCAGGCTTGGCTGGTTGTGATCCCGTTCTTCGCATAAGCGAGTATGTCGATTGCGGGAACGGTCGCGATACTGCGTAGCTGGTCGATCAGCCGCAGCAGGAAAAGGGCCAGCGCGGCATTCGTGAGTTGCACATCAATGGCCGCCGAATCCGCCTCCGTGTACGTCACCTCGAACATGCCTTGCTGGGCCGAGCATCCGATGTCAAGGCGACCCTCTTTGGAAGTCGTGTTGATGGCCGACGTGAATGGCGAGCCAAACGGTGGGTTCCAATCGCTGTCCACCGTCAACAAGCCGCCGATGATGTCGTGGGGCTTCTTCGGCGGGTTCTTCCCCAAATTGGTATGAATCTCGATGCTCGTCCTGTGCAAGGCCCGCACGCTGGCGATCTTGTCGGCGGCGTACTTCACTTGATCCGCGTTCATGCCCTGCTTGACCTCGAAAACCGCGTAGACGCTTTCGGCGGGCACGTAGAGAGCATCGCCGTAGTTGAGTACGAACGGCGAATACTGCCGATCGTGGATCACGATGTCGATCTGGTCGCTGCACGCGCCCTGGGAGTCGATAACGAACGCGCGGTTGACCTTGTAGCGTTTGGGCAGATGCTCATAGAGCATCTTGATCCACTGGCCTTCGGAAACGGTGCCCATCGTGCCGGTATGCCCGACCGTGCGGCGCGTGATGCCCAGTTCGCACGCGAGCCGATCGTGCAGGGCTAGGAACAACTCATTGAGCGTCGGCTTACCGGCCATGCTGGCCTCCAAGCGTTCCGGTCGCCGCTTGTTCCCGGAACGGCGGCGTTGGCTTCAATCCCTTCGCAATTTCAACCGCACGCGCACCGGAGACGGCACGCTCGGGGAAGGCATCAAGCACCAGCGTCGGGATGAGGCGCTGGGTCAGGTCGGAGTAGGTAAAGCCGTAGGCGCGACCATCGGCCTCGCCCGTGGCGTCGGCGAGTTGGCCGATTTCGCGGTCGGTGATGCCACTGCCCGCAAGACCGCCTTTGAGGACATGCAAGCGCTGCTCGCGGTTGGGACGCGCAAACTCGAACACGGCGGCGGCGCGGCGGCGGACAGCGGGGTCAATAGCATCTAAGCGATTGGTACACATGACGACGGCGACCGGAAGCCGCTCGGCGGCAAGGTCGTCGATGCCGCGAATCAGCGCGTTGACCCCGGCGCGGTCCTCGTGGTGCATTTGCGCCGCTTCGCGGGATTGGGCGAGCGCGTCGGCCTCGTCGATGAGAAGGATGATCCCGCGTCCGGCCTTGCCGTCGCCGCCTCTGGTCTTGCCGACGACCTCGCGTACCTGCTTGAACGCGCCGGAGATAAGCCGGGTCATCTCGCCGACCGCGCCGCTGCCGCGCGTGTTGAGGCTCAGGGCGTACAACTCAACCCGCACCTTGGCGAGTTTGGCGACCTGGTTTCCGAAGGAGCGGGCAAGCGCTGTCTTGCCTGTGCCGACATCGCCCGCGAGGACGAAGAGTGGCGGACGTGAGTGGAAGTACTCCACGGCGGCGAGTTCGCCCTTGTGGTACTTCTTGTTCCAGTCGCGCAGTTGCCCGGGATCGACGAGGAGGAGCGTTTCATTGACGAGCCGGGCTTTGTAGTCGTCCAATCCGACAAGCCGGTCGTAGTCAGCCTGCCCGCGTTGATCGGGGAGTGTGACGACATCCTCGAAGACATCGGTGTGGTTCACGAGTTGCCTCCACACCCGGATCGGCCAACGCTGCCGCCACCCGACGAGTACGAGCGCTCCTGAGCCCAACTGCCGGAGGAGGGTGTTGCTCCTCCTCCTGCGGTTCTCTTGACCTTGATCCCGGCTTCGTAGCGATCGCGTTCGACCTGTGACAGACTGGCGAATCGCGAATTTGTGACGAGCATCGACGACCAATGCGCGCCCGTAGTGTCCGCTCCTCGGCGTACCCGCCCCGAGCGGTCATCAGTCGCCGAGGATCCCAGTTGGGTCGCGGTGTACCTGTGCGCCACGACCCACGTGTCACCGCGCCTAAATCCATACTCGATGTAGTCCAGGTAGTCGTCGGCGAGATAGGAAACGAGCTCCTCGATAAGGTCGTTGAGATGCTCGTCCGTGGGCTTCCCGTATTCCTGCTGCATCTGTCGCAGGTCTGCCGCCACTTTGCCCGCGATGTAGCGGGCGTGGGTGCGCGACCAAGTTTCGGTTTTTGTATAACTCTGAGTCATGGATTACCCCCTGAAAGACGAGCCGAGCACGAACCGCCACATTTCGACGGCATGCCCCTTGGTGGCGGCGGTGTGGGCCTCATTGAGCGCGTCCAGCGCGTCCTGTGCGGCCTCGACGATGAGTTTGCGATTCTGCTCCGTGTACTGCGACGCAACATTGTTCTTGGCGTTCACCGGGTCGAAGATCTCCATGATACCCGTCGAATTCGTGGGCAACTCGCCGGGTTGGTAGTAGTCCTTGAACGCGATCCGCTTCTTGAGCCCGGTCGAGACGATGTAGTTGAAGAATGCCTCCATGCCCTTGCGGTAGTCGGCGAAGCTCTGCCCGTTGTCGGCCAGGTGGGCGCAGATCAACTCGACCATGAACGACTTGAACCGGAAGCTCGCATCCTTCGCCTTCTGCTCGGCGGCCCACCACTTGAGGAGGCGTACGACCTGGGCGAAGTGAATTTCCTGAGCCTTCTTGCGCTTGCGGACGAACTCTAGGTGCATCGGGATGCTGGTCATCAGGGTCGAGCCGTCATCCTGCGAGACGAGCAGCCCCCGGTCCTTGGGATCATTGTCGTAGAAGACCGGCACCACATCGATCTCGATCCCCGCCGTCTTGTACTCGATTCCGACAGAAAAAGTCTTTGGCTTAATCTGGTCCGCTGACATCTGCGGATACGCCTTGCGGAGTCGTTCGGCGATCCAGTTCAGCAACTTCGCGTCAACTTTCTTCTCGCCGTCGTAGGTGATGTAGAGCGCGACATCGACATCGCTGCACGTCTTGAGGGCCGTGCCCTTAGCCAGACTTCCCGAAAGGTACGACTTCGCAAGCCCGCAGGTTGGATGGTCCTTCATGTATCTCGCCAACTGCTCGCGGAGCGAGCCGACCTTCTCTCGTCGCTCCTTCGCGGTCGCGGCGTCAAGGTTGACGCGCTCCTCGCCAAAGCGGCGGATGTCGGCGTGGGCGATGGGTGGGTCGATGAGCGTGGACGTGGGGTTTGGCATATTCCCTAAATTTAGACAAGGGGGATACCAGACTCTACACACGGATAGCACGGCCAAAAATGTGGCTTATCGGGCTGGAAACGGCATGCAAACAATTCCCTCGTCCTGTCAAACACCTGCCAGTCCGTGAATATTGACTCACCGGACCGCCGAAACGGCAGGCGTGCGTACCTACAACCGAGAGCCATCAAGGAGCGAGGGATACAGCGAAAGGTAGAAATATATCGGCTAGCGTGGATCGGCCGTCGTAATGATCTTGGGGCGACGGCCGGGTCGGGCCTGAAGACAATCTTTAACGCTCAAGTGATGCTGGATTGAAATTTCTCAGCGGTCCGTCACGCACGGACACTACGCCCCTTCTGCGGATGAGTGCACCCCGACGGCGAGCTTGGGGGATGTTTCGCGGTATTCACTTCCCGCAGCAATCACCACTCGATTGCATCAACAACCACTGCCGCTGCGTCGCGGGCATACATTGATCGGTTGTCGCCGGTGCCGGTGACTGCTTCGAGAAGGCCAGGCGCGTCGTCGGTATAGAGGCTGCACTGGGTGCGGCCCCGGCTGACGGACACGTAGAGCTGCTCGCGATTGGTGGCGGAGAAGCTCTCGGTGCTTTGGGCGATGATCACCTGACCGGCCTCGTCAGCGAGGATGATCTGGTTGCGGATGGCTTCCTGGGCTTTGGGATTAACCAGTTGCGACGTCAGGGTCTGGGTGTTTCAGGGTTGGAACCTAAATTATTCAAACTTTTGCGCAATAATAAGTGAGGAAAACTTAGCTCTTGTCGGCACCATGTCCCGGAGCCAACAGCTTGAGTACGCCCGCATAGTGTTTGGCAGCTGCGGCTTTGTACTTCTCAACCAGCGTGTTCAGGTGCAGGTACACCATATTGACGTGCCGGGTCGGTGCCTGCCCCATCAGATAGGCGCGTTCTTCGAGCGAGAGACCGGCGTTGGCCATCGTCGTGTTGAACAGGTGGCGGAAGTCCTTCAGGGTTGCTTGCTTTGGCCAGCCGAGCGTCTTGGCGATGCGTTTAAACTCGCCCTCGATCCGCTTGTAGGTCAGGCCGCCGGCATCGCAGATCACGGCTTCCCGCGCCTTCTCACGCCCTGCGGCGTCGACGGCTTGATGCTGACGGACACGATCGCGGTAAGCACCGGTCATCTGATCCAGGCCGTGCCCAAGAAGAGGCGGCTTTTCTGTTCCCTCATACACGCCGCGCCGAGTGTAGATCAGCCCGACTGCCGTGGGATCGTCGCCGACAAGGAGTTTGCGGACCTCGGGCAACAGCGGCAGCGACTTGTCGCGGTGGCCCTTGGTGAGGTAATCCATATCCGGTATACAGTTGACGTGTAAATACTCGCTGGCCACGTGTTCATGGCAGAGCAGGATCGGTTCAGAGGCGCGTAAGCCGTAGAGGACGATCGGCACAAACAGTCGCAGCTGGTACGGATCGCACGCGGCGATGAAATCCTCGGCCATGGCCATGGTGATCTCAGGCTCGCCAAGCGGGTCCACCGCGACCCGGCGGCGTGCAACCTCCTCGCGGAGAAACGGATTGCGAAAACCGTCGGGGAGTTTCGCGCCGCGGTGCGGGTCCGCGGCCCATTCGTACATCGCCCGCACCACATCCAGCACGTAGTTGACCGACTTGAGCGGCCGCTTTGTCCCCTGCTCCCGCCCGTTACCGGCGACGGTGAGCCGCTGAAGATAGACCGCGAAGTCAATCGCAAAAGCGCGGTCTACCCGGCTGACGCGCCGGTAGCGGCGGTCAAAATCGGCGTGTTCAGTAAAACCTCGATAGTGGTCTAGTGCAGAGCGGTACCGCATGACCGTGGCGACCGAGATCTGGCCAGCGTCGGCACGGCGCTGCTGATCGGCCAGATAGGCTTCAACGAGGCTAACGTGAAGTAGGTCCCGGGGAGCCACCCCGCCACGTCGGAAGGCCAGGAGCTTGGCGTCGATCTCCCTCGCCTGCGCGATGGCGTCGATCAGGTCGCCATCGACACGGTCGTTAAGCGTCTTGCCAGCGGATGGGTCCCACCACTGCAGGAGGTAGTGATCTGCCCGCTGGTAGATCCGCACTTTGTTGGGCGGTGTGATGCCTCTGGGGAACGCTGTTACCCGGACGGGGGCGTGCCGGGCGCTGTATTGCTTCGCCCAGTTTGAGGTTTTGGTGTCGGTATACATGATAAAAATGCCCTGCTCAAGGTGGGTTTCCATGAGCTAGGCACTTGCGCGCCGGAAAAAATTGGCCTGCTGCGGAAAGACTTCAGGCTGACGGATACGATTTTCTAGGAGGTTTCCTAAATGCAATCAGATCAAATCCATCTACTAATCACCCAGCCCGAGGTGTTAGCGACATTCATGACCACCGGTACGTTGCCGGGAGCGGACCAGCGGCTACAGCGCGTCTACAGCTTCGACCTGCTCCACCAGCCTGTGGATCTCGGTCCTTGCCGGATCGAGCAATGGTGGATCGACCGCGGCAAGCTCTATCCGACCCGTAACCTGGATGCACCGATGTACGGCCCCATCCTCAACGCGTATTGGGACATTTGCCGCAGCGAATCCACGCAGGACGATCCTGAGGTCCAGGAGTCATTCTTGCTGGCGAAACTCCTGCCCCATATCCGCAGCCAGAAGGCGGCTCAGGTGTTCCTTGATTCGGTCACGCATCAAAGGGATGACTGGGCTTCGAAGAAGGAAGCTGCTGAAGAATTGGAAGCCATGCTCTCACAAAGCAAGAAACCGATGTCGACCGAGGAATTCCACAGTCACACGGCTGATGTGCTTGGCCCGCCGCATTACGACGACGGAAGCCGGGATCTGTACGACGAGATGGCCGAACAGCTTCTGGGTCACGGTCGCGAGCTACTAAGTGCTTCGGATTCATACGCCGATGAAGCCGTCAAAGCTGTACGTAAGCGCTGGGAGGACTGGCTCACGAACATCGGGCGGCGTCACAGTAAGGAGCAACAAAAGAAAATACTCGACATTCTCTCTTATGAAAGCAAGGCCGCATTCCATCGGGCTTACTCGGCGGTGTGGACTAAGCTAATACCAGTGCTTGAAAAGTACCATGGACTGGACAAGCGAGGCACGCGATTTCATCGCCTCTGGCACACCGATCGTGTTCATGCTTGCCATGAGTATCCCAACCAGTACGCTCACCTCTTTCATGGGCATATCTTTGGCCTGCATCCCGCATCTGCGGCTTTCATGTCAACACCAACGGGAAAAAAACTCATTGGTGACTGCCTACTCGATGACAGCCAGGAGACATATGAACTGCTACTCAATGGTCTCGATCTAGCGGTTTATCATTACATGTACGTCTACAATCAGTACCGTGAAGATCGCCGCAAGTAATAACCAAAATTCGATCATGACCGGCTGAAGATTCTCCGGGTATCACACAATCAATCTGCGCGCGCAACTGCCTAATGGGCGTAAGGCGTGTTGCCTTATCGCCGCTCATGGTGTTGCGTAACTCATAAGAAGCACACCATGTTCGAGCGCGATAACCGCACCCACCCCAACTGGGCGCGCGATCCCCCGCAATAGGAGTTTCAACCATGCAGCTCTACATCCTCGCCAGAACGTCAACTGATATGCAGAACCCCAAGTCCCCCGAAGACCAGGTCCGCGAGGTCCGGTCGGGTTTAGATCGGATGAAGATCGACCACGCCGACGCCATCGTCAAGATGGCGCATGGTGAGTCCGGTATGAGTGACGACCGCGACAACTTCCTGGAAATTCAGCGACGGATTAACAGTGGCGAGGCCTTTATCCTCGCCGTCGACGACCAGTCCCGCTTCAGCCGCGGCATGAACGTCCGCAGCCTGATCACAGACCTCGTGTACAACGGCGGGCGCTTCATCTCCACCGGTGAGGGGATCGACACCAATCGTGAGGCTTGGGAAACCCTGGTCGCAATTAAGGAAATCCACCACTCACAGAGCTCGAAGGACACCGGCCGGCGTGTTCGCCGAGGCCATGCCGGTCGGGTGCAAGACAACCTGAGCACCGGCGACATCTGTTTTGGATACGACTCATACTACATCAATCAGGAGTACGCCCTGAGCTACAACGGCCGGGGTCCCAAACCCGAAAAGGGCGTCCGCATCAACGACGCTGAGGCGGCGATAGTCCGTCGGATCTTCCACGAGTTCTCTGTTAAGGGTAAGTCCCTCAACAATATCGCGAAGGGCCTGACCGCGGATGGTGTGTCAAAGGGACACCGCAGCGACGGCAAGGTCTGGACCCACACGAACGTGGTCGAGAAGCTGAAGAACCCCAAGTACGTCGGGGTCTGGGTGTGGGGCAAGACTCAGACCATCCGCAACTCGGCCGGCAAGAAAAAGCAGGTCCCCGTCGAGGAGCGGGAGATTGTCCGCACCGCACGCCCCGAACTCGCCATCGTCTCCCAGGAGCTGTACAACGCGGCACAGGGCAAGCTTGAGCACAACAAGCAGACCTATGGCACCAAGGGGCAGAGACGGCGCAAGCAACCGAAGAAACACCACACCGAGGAATACCCCAACTACCTGCTGCAGGGCGCTGTCCACTGCGGCATCTGCGGCAAGCAGATGTGGATCGGTGCGCGCAAGGGCGAACCGATGTTCTTCTGCTCTACACACCGCGACTGCCCCGACCGCTGCGCGCTGCAGGCCCGTGTGCCGATCCGGGAGGCCGAGCAGCACATACTAGCGATCCTTAGCGAGGTGCTAGCAGATAACCCGGAATGGCTGCAGCGCGTGCACACCACGATGACGGCGACGATCCAGGAGTACATGGATCGCCTGCCCGACGAGCTGAGCGAGCGGCAGCAGGAGCTGGCCAAGGTGCAGTCGCAGATCAACCGCGGCGTCGAACTGCTGCTCGAAGGGTCTGACAAGAATCCGACGCTCATGGAGCGAGTGAAGCAGTTGGAGAAGCGCAAGGCCGAGCTGGAAGCTCAAATCGCGGAGCTCGAGGTCGCCGAGCGTCGGCACCACCGCTTGCCCGATCAGGCCTGGGTACGCGAGCAGCTGGCGAACCTTGCCCAGGTGCTGCGCGGCGACACTCGACGCGCAGCACTCCTGCTGCGGTCGATCCTCGTTGATCTCAAGGCCGGCCAGGTCATCCCGCCGGGCAAGGACCGAGGCTTCGCCACGCTGTCGTTCCGGATCAGTGGCCTGGCCGTCTTCCGCGCCGCTGTGCCGTCACTGATGCTGCCGGACTCGGCCGGCGACACGGGGCTGGCTGACGAGACGTCCGACACCTTCGAGATCAGCTTCGGCGACCTGTCCCAGATGGACCGCTGGGTCTTCCAGTGGGGCGAGAAGATCGACACGATGCGTCGGCAGGGCGTGCTGTGGCGTGAGATCTACGAAGCGACCGGGCTGGGGTCCGGCCCCGCCTGCGTCGTGCTGCAGCGCTACCGGGCCTGGCAAGAGGAGCAGGCCGGCGGGCATGATGACGAAGTTGACAACGATGGTCAGAGCGTGGCCTGACCGGCGACACGAACTAACCTCAACAAGGAGACGCCTATGAAGCAACCGTACAAGGCGCTGGCCGACCTCGTCGGCCAGCTGCTTGCCCAGCGATGGATCCAAGAGCAAGAACTTGACCAACGCGACACACGGCTCGATACAAAGCGCCCAACGCGCCGGCAAGCGGAGCCACCGTCGCACAACCAAGACGATGATGAGGACGTCTAAAGAGTCAACGCCACTGGCGGCCCCGGCCTCGGCCGGGGCCGCCAGCCGGCTCTTTTTTTTAGCTATCAAACGACAGCGATGCTGTTGGCTTCATCGACAAGTGTTATTTCTGTCGCCTTTGGGGATTCAAGGGTCACTGAAATGACACTTCTCAATAAAAGCCTCCTGCTCGTCTTCTAGGCCACATTTTCTGAGCGGTAGCGCCCGAGGTCTGAGATCAGCATAGGCGCACTTACCTAAATTTTCGGGACTTTTGCGTAATAATAAGTGGGGATCCTTAGCCCTCAACGCGACATCAGCCCTGACGCTACTGCTTACTGTCATCCCCCTCTAACTACTCGGTCACGCCATCCTGCGTGATTGAACCCCCACCACGAACTTAAAGGAGCCCAACATGACAGACGCTTTCGCTGCGCGCGGCCCGCCCAAGTCGGCCGTACTCACTCGCTCACTGACAGAACCGTTTGCATCGCCAATCGCAACCCCTGCACCACACCGGAGAACCCCAATGCAAGTTTTGTTTATCAATAACAACGGCGGCGGCTTCGCGGACTACCTCGACGTCGCAGAACACACCACCATCGGCAAATTCTTCGCCGACAAGATGCCGCACGAATCCAGCAGCAACTACCTCATCCGCGTCAACCGCCAGCCGGTGGCCAACGACTACGTACTGCAGCCCGGCGACCGCGTGACCTTCACCCCGACCAAGATCGAGGGTGCGGTCTGCCGCGTCGCCTGACACGGCTTACACGAACCGACGGGGCGGGCGGGTCTTGCCTCTTGGCAGGGCCGCCCGCCCCTTTTCGTTTGACACCCCGCTTTATCAGGAGGCCCCATGCCACGGCATCAATACGATCGCCACGCTTTATGCTGCGCGTACCAGATCCAGGACACGCTGCGGCAGAGTCATCTAGCCCTGCTCCAAGACCACGCCCGCTGGGCCGTGCCGGTCATGCAGCAGTTCACGCAGCTTGTACGCACCTCCGCCCTGCTCGCCCGCGCCGTGTCGCGCTCGCCCACCAGCCGTACGGCGAGGATGGTGGATCAGCGTCTCGTGCACCAACTCCGCTCAACCACCCGGGATATGCAGACCCTCGAGCACCAGCTCACGACCGACAGCTGCCCGCCGATCCCCCCGCTGCGCGACCTCCTCGGCGAACTCGACCAGATCGAGAGCGAGTTTGGTGGGTGGATTTATGACCACCTGGCCAAGGAGCTGTCGACTACCACCGAGCCCATCAGTCTGGAGGGGATCGCGCTGGGTCCGTTCAAGATCCGCCTGCGCCTGGGCCAAACGATCACACACCTGCTGGGAAGACTCTGCTGGGTGCAGGCTCTGGAGCCTAATCCCGCCACTGGCAACAGCGAGGTCACCCACCCCCATGTCAGTGGCGAAGCGGTATGCGTCGGCGACGCCGGGCCGGACCTGATCCGGGCGCTGCGCAGCGGCCGGGTATGCGACTTCTTCCTGCTGATCCGCGGCGTCCTGGAGAACTACAACCCCAACTCACCCTACGTCCGGCTCGATGAGTGGAGCGGCGAGCCCTGCTCAGACTGCGGCCAGAGCACGCACGAAGACAACCGCAGCAGCTGCGAGGCCTGCGACCGCAGCGTCTGCGATGAATGCATCAGCTCCTGCCCGCACTGCGACAAGACCATCTGCTTTGGCTGCGTCACCCAGTGCCGCAGCTGTGAACAAACCTCCTGCGCCCAGTGCCTGGCCCCCTGCGCTAGCTGCGGGGACCAGGTCTGCGCAGACTGTCTAGACAACGACCTCTGCCCCACCTGCCTGGAGAACCAACATGACGACGATGACGACATCAACAACGAAAGCACCAACGACACCCAAGAATCCCCCGAGGAAGAAAACGCCACCGCTTAAAACCACCCCCGCGCCACGCTTGCACATTCAGCACAAAACCCCTCACACGCCCCGCCTGCGCTTTACGCCTACCGCGTGGGCAAAACTCCACTACCTCTGTCACCGCGGCGACACCGAGATCGGCGGCTTTGGTGTCTCTACGGCAGACGACCTGCTGCTGGTCGAGGAGTTGTTCGTCCCCGAGCAAAAGACCACCTCGGTGACCGTCGCCTTCGATGACGAATCCATCGCCGACTTTTATGAAGACCAGGTCGCCGCCGGTCGTAAGCCCGAGCAGTTCGGCCGGATCTGGATCCACACCCACCCGGGTAACTGCCCGAGCCCCAGCTCGGTCGACGAAGAAACCTTCGCACGCGTCTTTGGCGGCTGCGACTGGGCGGTGATGTTCATCCTCGCCCGTGGTGGCAAGACCTACGCCCGCCTGCGGTTTAACGCCGGGCCCGGCGGAGCCATCGAGCTGCCTGTCGAGGTGGACTTTACCCACGCGTTTGCCGGCTCGGACCACGCGGCATGGGAAACCGAGTACAGGGAGCGCGTCCACGAGCAGCAAAGCCACCCGCTTTGGATGGACGGCTGGGGCCTTGACGAAATAACCGACCCTTACACACCGATCGACGACCTCGCCCGTTACGACGAGATCGATGGCGATCTGTTCCTGGAGATGATCCATGACTACGACACACAATGAACAGAACCCGTTTGATGACGCTGACATCATCTACCGCTACACCCGGGCGCAAGCCCTCGACGACGGCGTGCTCGTCGACCTGACCCGCTGGGCCGCCGAGACCGGCTTCCGTATCCCCGTCGCCTGCACGCAGGCCGTCTGGGCGGACTGCATCGAGCCACCGGAAGGGACACTCGAAGCCGGCCAGTCACAGCGTGGCCGGGCCCACGACGTGCTCTGGATGCTCTATGTGGCGATCAAACGCTCACCACCAGGTGAGTCGGACCTTCGGTATGAAGTGATCTTCCTCAATGAGAAACTCGAGCACGAGACCGTCACGCTCAAGGCCGTCTGCGGCCCCGGTGATGCAGGCGAGCCCGTCATGACCATCATGCTGCCGCACGAGGACTAAGTCTCTCTGCGCAGCAACACCACCAACCGAAAGGACTTTTACTATGACTGAATCCTCCTTAAAGGAGCGCGACGCCCGGCAGCGCGACCTTGTCCCACCGGAGCGCCTCGCGCAGACCACTATCACCGTGATCGGCTGCGGTGCCATCGGCCGACAGGCCGCGTTACAACTCGCCGCGCTCGGAGCGCCCCACCTGCTGCTGGTCGACTTCGACAGCGTTGAGGTCGAGAACCTCGCGCCGCAGGGTTTTCTGGCCAGCGACCTCGGGCGGCCCAAGGTCCAGGCGGTTGCCGAGCAGTGCCGCGCGATCAACCCCGCCATCCGTGTCGATGTGTTCAGCACGCGATACAACCGCGCGATCCCCAGGACCGAGGTCGTGTTCTGCTGTGTCGACAGCATCTCCACCCGTCAGCACATCTATGCCCAGGCCCGTGATACGACGCGGCTTTTCCTGGACGCACGCATGAGTGCAGAGGTGATCCGGGCGCTGGCCGTCGACACAAGTCAGGACAGCGAGGCGTACCTGAAGACCTGCTTCTCGGCGGCGGACGTGTTTACAGGATCCTGCGCCGCCAAGAGCAGCATCTATTCGGCCAACATCGCCGCGGGCCTGCTCGTGGCTCAGTTCACGCGGTGGCTGCGGCGGCTGCCCATCGATCAGGACGTTCAGCTGAACCTGCTGTCGATGGAACTGACCGTCGGCTGATCCCCCAACAAACTTCATACACAAGGAGACCATCATGGCCTCGGACCAAACAGTCTTGGCCCGAACGATCCTGCGCGCCCAGTCCGAACTCCGCCGGGTCGGCCACCGGCAGACCATGACCCAGCTCGAACAGGTCGAACCCGACTTGTCCGGCTACCTCTGGGAGCAGCTCTCGGAGATCCACCGGCTGCTACTGACCCTCGGCGGACCGCCGAAAACATCACAGCGCTGCTACCGCCGGGTTCAGCAGCTCATGCTCGTCACGATCCTCGCCCTGCGCCACGGCCATCACGAACTGTGGCGTGACCTGCACGGCCCCCCGGATATCCCCCCGCCCCCGGAAGTACCTCCGCCCCCGCAAGTGGATTCGTCCGAGTCGGACAACGACTGATCCGCAACTCAAATCCCATACCCCACCACGCGGAATCTCCCGCCGTGTGGCGGGGCCGCGTGGTGGTCACACGCCCAAACTAGGAACACAAGATGACCCTCATCCCCGTCAAGGCCCTATCCCCGTTTGAACTCGACCAGCTCGGCACCAACCTCGCCGCCACCGTCCGCCGTGATCCCGCCGAGATCGAGGCCATGAACCGCTCGCTCGCCATGCTCGGTGAGGAGATGGACGACGAGATCGAAGTCGCCATGCGCAGTGAACACGTCGCCGGCTGACACGCGCGTCTTCATTCCCAGCAATGGCGGACACCGTGTCCGACCCCGGCGGTCTTCGGGCCGCCGGGTTTTTCCCATCCATCCACCATCTATAGATAAGGAGCGATCCATGACCGGACTTCGCATCCGACGCAAGCCGTCACCCGACATCGCGATCAACACACCCCTGCGACCGGGGCCATTGGCTTCACCTTCCGGGGGTACTTCCGGGAGCGGGGGCACTTCCGGGGGCGGGGGCGGGGGTGTACGCTGCCGCATCCCCACGATGATCAAGCGGGCCACCGGGTCCGGTGGCCGCTACGCCCTGTCCGCCGTACGGGCTCTGCCCCTGCGGTACCGCGGCGACAAACGCTCGAATAGCGACCCCGCCTTCCGGCACAACGTCGTGCTGCAGGCCAGCGATGGTCATCAGGCCGTTTGTGTATTCACCGAGGGGGTACTGGATGAGCCCACGCTCATCCCCGGCGAGGTCCTGCCCACCCGCCAGGCCGACTGCAGCAGCGGCGTGACCCTCGACGGCAAGGTCTGGCGGGCCAGGGACGGAGCCCAGGCCGAAGCACTCGACTCGCAAAACCCCTTCCCTGATATTGCGTCGGTGCTGCCCGCAGCAGTACCGGGCACCATCGCGGTCGCGATCAATGTCGATCGACTCCGACGCGTTGCCGCCGGCCTGGGCACCGACAACCTGACCCTGCTCGTACCACCCCCCAGACCCGGACCTACCGGGGGCGGGGGCGGGGGCGCGGGCGGGAACAAGTCAACCGTGACGGACCCTGTCGCCGTCTGCCCCGCCGGCAAGGACGATGCCGAGGGCGTCGGGGTGATGATGCCGGTCAACTGCGAGCGAAGCCACGCCTACTACACCCGCATCCGCGAAGCGGTCGTCATGGCTGAAGAACCCCGCCATCGCAAGAGCGGTTGGCGCAAGAGCAGGCCAAGGAAGGAGGTGTCGGCTTGAGCAGGATCACACGCGACACCGCCCAACGCCTCATCCGCGACACCCGTCCCGCCGCGCTGTGGTGCATCGCTCAGATGTGTGACGAACCCACGAGCATCCATCCGTGATCGTCAACACCCCCACGCATCAACGAATCCTCCACCACCCACCCCAAGGAGACCACCATGCTTCAGTTCCTCCAACCCGTCGGCACCGTATTCATCGGTCTGGCCATGTTCGTCTACGGCCTGGTCCAGTCCCTGCTGCATCGGCCCTCGACCTCAAGCTTCCAGGCCGCCGCTCAGGCCATGCCCGACGCCATCGCCGTGATCATCTTCGGCATCGGCATCGCCGCGGTCATCGTCGGCATCGTCCTGCTCGTCACCGGGATCCGCGGCGTTCGCAGCCGTACCCGTGACATCAACCGCGCCTACGGCTCACCCCGGAATCGACCGCATCGCCACTCGGCCCGTGATGAGTACGACGACTGGGGCGGCAACCCCGCCTACCGCTGACCCACGCCCCCGCCCCCGGAAGTAGCAACGCTCGTGACACCGGCCCTCGATCCGCTCGGGGGCCGGTGTTGTTACATATCCACCACGCATAAGGAACCACTATGCTCAATCTCTGTCTACATTGCGGCGCTTACGAAGCAGACCGCACCCAAGTCGCGGCGTCGGTCACGCCTGACCCGACCGATACCTGGTACCCGATCCCGCACCATCGCCTGCTCGATCAGGTCGAGTCCACGCTCGCCGGCGTCGGGCTCAACGTCGTCAGCGAGGCTCATGCCCTGGGCCGTGACGGCGATCGATACTTCGGCCTGCTGGAAGTCCGCAACGGTCAGGCGCACGATGACTACGCGCTCGTCATTGGACTGCGCAACAGCCACGACCAATCATTCCCTGCTGGTTTGGCTGTGGGATCCGGCGTGTTTTGCTGCGATAATCTGGCATTTTCGGCCGAAATTACCGTGGCGAGGCGACATACTCGCTTCATCGACCGCGACCTGCCGCAACTTGTTCAAGCCGCCGTCGGCCGGCTCGGCGAGATGCGGCACAAGCAGGACGAGCGGATCGAGGCCTACAAGGCCAAGCGGCTCGCCGACCTTGACGCTCACCATCTCATGATCCAGATGATCGACACCGGCACGCTGCCCGTCACCCGGCTGCCGATCGCCCTGCACGAGTTCCGCGAACCGTCGCATGAACAGTTCCTCACCGACGGCAAGCGGACGGCGTGGACCCTGATGAACGCAACGACCGAGGCGCTCAAGGGCCGCAACCTCAACGCGCTGCCGCGGCGAACCCAATCGATGCATGGCCTACTCGACGTCGCCTGCGGCCTGAACTAAACCGCACCACCCGCGCCGCGACATCGATAGACACCCCCTCACTCAACCCAAGGAACACCCCATGAAACAACACCCACAACGCGGCATCGCCCGCGTCGTCATCCTCGCGGTCCTAATCCTCGTCACCTTGTCGGTTCTCGCCCGATGCGACATCGAGCAGAGCCGGACCCGGCCTCACCCCACAACCGATCGAGAGGACCACCATGCACCGGATCACACGAATAATTGCCGGCACCGTGATGCTCTGGCTCGGGCTGAGCCTGTGCGGTACGGCGTATGACACGCTGGCATCCGCCGCGCAGCCCAGACCACCCGACGAACCTCCATGTATCGACCGCATCCGCGAGCTGGCCGAGCTGACGGTCCTCGAAGTTAATGCAAGCGAGATCGTTAACGCCGAAATCAGCGGCTACACCGGCGGGACATGCGTCATCGTGCTCGTGCAGGGCAACGTCACGCTCGGCGTCGACCTGGGCGCAGCGGAGTACCTCCACGTCGATCTGGAGCGGCGTCACCTCGTCCTGTCACTCCCTCAGCCCACGGTCCGACGCACCTCGATCGACCCGCGAACAAGCCGACTTCTGCGCTGTGACAGGGCCGGGCTCTGGCGGATGGCGGTCGGACCGGCACGAGAGTACGAGGCGTTCGCGGCGGCGCTGGCGATCGGGCAGGAGCGATTGAGGAGTACGGCAGCAAGCGACGACTTCGTGGACCGTGCCGGGCGTCACGCCGAGTCTGTGCTGGCCCGGTTCGTATCGGAGATGGGATGGACGCTGGACGTGCGCTGGCAGGAATAACCAGAAATTGCGGCGGGTCCGGGCGGGGCTTCGGCCCCGCCCGGGCCGGCTGCTTTTTTTAGCTATCACACCACGATTCGGACGGAGAAGCTCCTCAAGGCAATCCCACTGCCCCTTCGGCTCGCTTACTTCGCCACGGACGCCAAATGCACAAGACAAGCAGTGTAACCCCCATTACGGCAACAGAAACGATCACTGTCGTCCAATTGGTACCCTCAGCAATCCCTTTCCCAACTTCGCTTGCGGCTTGGTTCACTGGCTCTACCACGATCCCCGCCAGATCCGTCGTTCCATCAATAAACGGCTGAGGATCTGCCAGAAACGCCGCGGCAACGGCGGTAACCGCAAGAGCACCCTTATGCTTGTAGATGAAGTCAGCGGCCTTGTCTCCGTACTTGCCGATCACGCCCAGCATCTCGTCGGCCTTGCCAGCGGCAGCCAGCGACCCGTCATCAGCCATCATGGCAATCCGGCGGGCGTTTTGAGTAGATACCGCTTGGATCGCGCTGATGGCGGGCTGCCCGAACTTCTCGATGACGGGGGCTGCGACACCGGGGTGCTTGATCATCGCCTCCGCCGCTTGGTCGCCGTGTTTTACGAATATAGCCAAATTATTTGGTCTTGAAGCGACCCACACGCCATCGTTGCCGTAGCGATTGATCAGCCTGAGAACATCGGGCGCATTATCACCCGCATCATCCAGCAGTGTGAACGCCCTGGGTCCGGCTTTCCGGATCGCATCGACGGCTTCGTCGCCATACTTCGCGGCATAATTGCTCACCTTGGTGGTCAGCGTCTCCACCGACTGCTCACCCACTTCCTTGCCGAAGCGCTGAAGCAGGTACTCTGCGGCCTCGCGGGCCGCTTGAGACTTCGTGCCGGCCTGGGCGGTCGAGTAGCTGGTGAGCAATAGCAGGAGCGAAATTACCAACGTTCTGGTCACTGGTCACCCCCAAATTTTTCGGCGGCAGCGTCTAGACCTTCCGATTGTTCCTCGGGATTATTGGAGTTGAGTTTCTCGATGGTCGACTTGTCCGTTTCCGGAGGCTGACCATCGCCGCAACCGGAGAGGGAAATACACATGAAACTGAAAAATATGAACGTCATCAGTGTGGTTAGTTGCTTCATTTCTGCGTTCCTTCCTCGAATATCAGTTCTTTCAGGGTTAACTCCCTTGAACGGGATTGGATCTCAGCCACCTGATCCAATGCATACTTGAGCCCAAGTGCGCCACCCCGCTCGATTCTCGCCTGCACCTTCTTGGCCTTTGCTCGCATATCGGGATCTGGATGATCTGTCGCCATTTGTTTGATGCGATCATGGAGTACCCATGCCTCGGGGTCACCCGTGGTGATCGTCAGTTTCACGTCACCCAAGCTCGCGGCCACCTTGTCAGCGATATCCCCTGCTGGGTCGTGAAACCAACCAATAATCCAATCGAGTAAAAAGTCGACTCCGATCGCAATCACAATCCCCGCGCCGAGTGTCGCCGCCGACGCTGCTGCGCCAGTCGTCATAATTGCAGCCGATACCCCAAGACGAGTCGCCATCGAAGTTAGCGTTTTCGTGACGACAACCGCGACAGCTTCTCCCACGGTAAACGATGTGATTTCACGACCCACATCGACTTGGAGATCACTCGCAATATCGGCCGCGACAGCGACAACGATGTCTGTGAACCGTGAACTGAGCCGGTCTTCGTTTGCGAAATCAGGAAGGGCTTCCACTGGAAGATCTTCGCAATCGGCCCTGACCTGTACCAGCAACTCGTTCTGGACCGCCCGCAGGCCCATCGCGTATTCATCGGAGGCCTGCTTGAGAAGTGCGGCGAGTTCGTCCTGCGTAAAGATGTATTCTGAGAAGCGTGCCTCAATAAACGCGCGGTGGCCTTCTCGGCTCTTGATCAGCTCCCATTTGCTTTTCCAACCAAGCGACGCCTGGGCGAAGTCCTTCGCTCCATCCTTGCGGCCATCAAAGAACGACTCGATCCGATGGATTAACTGGTTGGTCAGCTCACGCGTTTTTACGTCGGCCGTCTTTAGGCGAGGTTGGATGCGCTGCCAAGCCTCTTCGCGGATAGCCGCAGTGTCCACATCGTCTGGCGGTGCAACCTCATTGCCTCCGGGCGATAGGCTAGGACGGTCCGGCAGTGGCGGCGGAGTATCCGTCGCAATGCGGTAGACCAGAAATCCAACTAATCCCATCACGATACCCAGGGACAACACCGCGAAAACCCGCCGGTTAAACCCCGAGGCTTCTGGCCCCCCGTCCTGGCCCCTAGTCTCTTCAAGCGATTTTGACATGTCTTGCGCCCCGTTGAAAGCAATCGAGTTCTTTAAGATCTGCGAGCCCGCACTCGGTGTTCCCCAATAAAGATCAGTCACGGTTCATGATGTGGGAATGACCAACAGTGACACCATTCTAGCCTGATCGCATTTCGCGATCAAGCATGACCTGCCCCGATCATGCCAGCCCATGGTCGAATCCGTCTGGAGCAAGGGGTATGACGCGGTCATCGAGGCTGTGGTCGCCATGCGCGAGGAGGCCGGCCTGACCCAGCGTGAGCTGGCCCAACGGATCGGCCGGGAGCAGAGCTTCATCGGCTGGATCGAGACCCGCCAGCGGCGTGTCGACCTGGTCGAGTTCATCTGGATCGCCCGCTGCTGCGGCTTTGACGGCAAGAAGGAACTTGCCAAGGTAACCGACCAGGTCCTCGACCTGATCCCAAAGAAGCCGCGAAACAACCAGAAGTGACTGAACTTAACCTTGACTTTGATTCGGATAAGGCCAGAGCCTTTCGAAGTGGCATGTGAAGATCAGGGTCGTCTTTGCTGTGTTGACGCCATCCCCCACCGCACCGTCCCGGCTAACGCCGGATCGCGTAGGCCAGCACCTTCAGCGCCGCGTCCATCATCAGCCCGCGCTCGCTGGTCGCGTTCAGTGTGCTGCCCATCGTCCGTTTCATCCCACTCATGAACGTCTCGGCCAACGCGGTGAGCGAGAGCTTCATCGGCACGCTCAAGACCGAGCTCGATGAGCCGCTGCCGACACGCTCGATCGCCCACGCCAAACTGTTCGATTACATCGAGGTGTTTTACAACCGTCAGCGTCTGCACTCAACGCTAAACAATATGAGTCCCGCGGCTTACGAAGCCAAGCACCAGGCCGCTTAACCAAGTTGATCCCCGCGCCCGTCATTCGGGGGGAAGCTCACTTGGCCGCGCGGTTGGACGAGGCCGATCCCCAAAGATGATCGTCCGTTGAACATCCCGCCGAGCTGCTGGATGCTCTGAAGGCCCGGCACCGGCCTAACGCGATCGGGATGGCACCACTCGTAGCTTTTGAAGTCCATGACCTTCTGCGCATGATCGCTTATGTGTGTATAGAACCGCGTGGGATCGACCGCAGTGTGTGAATTGGATACGGCCCGGCTGAGGTGATGCACCGTGAAGATCACGCCAATCACCGGAACCGCCGGCAGCGCGCGTCTGGCCATATCCAACTGGTATTGGAGGTTGCCTGGCGCAGCGTCGAGATTCGCCGGCTCAAAGTCATCGCAAAGCTTCGCTTCAAGGACTGCCAGGAGCCGGCTCGCGTAGTCTGTTGCCACTGTGATGTCAGGCAACTTGCGGCGGTCGTCTTCAATGAGCGAAACGATGTCCCCATCAAATTTCTTCACGAGAGACAAGTACGACTCCTCGCCATACACGCGGTGGCCCGTCTTTAGGTGGCCAGCAGAAGCTCGCGACAGAGCCGCAATTGCCTCTGCCACAAACCACACCTCGCGTTTCGGTCCATTCACGATGTGCCAGAAATCATCTCGGCGCGACAGATGGGAACTCACGACATTCCAGAAATAGTCCGGTGTAAATGCGGCCGACATTAGAGTACTCCCTTCTCGATTTCAGACTCAACGTCAACTTTCATTCGCACGGTTCAGCAGGCGGCGAGGACGCGTCGGCCGTGCCTTGACCAGCACTGGCGCGGAATTCATGTGGGATGCGGAAAGCATCGAGATCTTCGGTGCAAAGCCGTCCCTCCCCGGTAGCCCAATTGTCCGGAGTCTTTCCCCCGCGTATAGACGCAGCGCGTTCCAGATCAGGGGTTTGAGAACGCGGTCGAATGCCTCCGCGCAGCGAGCGCACAGAAATACCTTGTTCTCGATTTTGTTAACGCCACTTACGATGTGCGACTCGTGCAGGCCGAGGTTGGCCAGGACGGGGCTGCATCCGCCGCAAATGGCGCATCCGCGACCCGACCGCCCCAGGATATGATGTTCCCGCGCCTTTGCCGTTCTGGTTCTGTTGTTGTCTGGCATGTCATTCCTTTCTTCTGGCTGAATGCGAGGTCCGGTGCGGAAGTGGCCCGAGCTCGGCGAGATCACGCCGGCGGGGCATCTTGCGTGGAGACCTCCCCAATCAACCGACGCACTCGCGTCACGAGCCCGCCCCAACCCTCAAGAATCAATTGCATGATCACACTGCGCTCTTTCTGAGCGATCTCGTTCTCGAACCAGTGGTCACTCTTGGACGCGATGTCGTCCCGATAGCCGCTGCCTCGACCCCATCGGTCTTCGCACGCTTTCCAGAACTCAACATCGTCACTCAAGGGCTGCTCGAACGCAGATCGTCCTGCGACCTGAAGTCGCTGAAATAGCTCATCCGCCTCCCGATCAACCCGGCCGGAAATCTCGCGAAGAAAATCGTGCGCCGGGCTCAACTGTTCGTCATCGAGCAAGTTGGTGACGATGGCTTTCAAGGCTGCAACGCGATCCTGAGCGTGCTTCGCAGCCACAATTCTAGCGCCACGCCCCAGCTGGTAGTAATAGTCCAGATATGAGTATGCACCCTTCCGCCGGGTAGATGCCCAGACACTCCGGGCGTGCGTGGACTTGATCGTCGAAACAAGCTGTTGCTGGATGCTGTCCGTGAGTTCACCCAACGCGCTGTTCTTCTCAAGCCACACCAGCACTCGCCGCATGGCCTCGTTGAAAACGGCATGCGCCTCTTCTTGTTCCCTGTTCTGGATGAGCCGTTCAATCGTAGAGGAGAGGCTGCTGATCCGCTGCGCTTGGCGATCCCTGATCCGGTCGACCATGCCGACAATGGCATCCCGAGTCGGTGCAAAGTCGTCGTACATCGCGTTGAAGAAACACACGGACACGCCGGGCAGGCCAATTCTGCTCAAGGCGGATGCGATCTGGTCGCGCTTGACGTCGTATCCCTCCTCGTCGTCAGCGACGGTGTGGCCGGCATGGTCTTTCATCGATACCGCCTCATTCGGCCTCGCCAGCACCAGAACAACGCTGCGAGATTCGACGTCCGAGACGCCGGCTGCTTTTGATCGCTCCAAAAGCATCTGAACGGTTTGCTCGGGCGCATCCATGAACTTCGAGCACAGCACGACGAATGTTCGCGGGTTATCAAAGTGGCACTCAATGTCAGCACGCTGTGCAGTTTGGTCGACACCGCGCGTGTCAATGATGCGCAGCGAGTAATGCGGGTGGGCGAGGACCGGGCCAGGAACCACAACCTCGATTCGCTCAGGAATCGAAAACTCGGGATGGCGGCCGTTATTAATCTCCGCAAACATCTTCTGAAGCCATCGAAGGGCAGGCTCAGGCTCGGATGCCGAGTACCACAGCGTCCGCCCATCACGGCGAGGCAGTTTCATTCGAGAGAGAATCTCCACAGCAAGGTCACCCGCCGAGGCAATTGAGGCGGCCAGCTCTCGCGCCGGATCGGTCCTCGTTCGCCTTCCTGATTCCTCGCGGCGCGATACGACGGTAAGCCCAGACATGTTGCGGATCGCCCGCTCGAGCTCGCGGCTCACCCCGATTCCATTATCCGCCGGAAGCGGCTTCTCATCTTCGCCCCGCGCCTGCACCAGGTACTCGGCGAAGTCAGCGACGTCCTGGCGGATCGCCGCATCGGATCGCGGCTGAACGATAAGGCCGAACTGGGGACCTCTGGTAATCTGAACTTCGCAGATAGTGGTGCCTCCGCCGCCCGCCTCAAGGACCATTTTTTGCGTCAGCGTCTTCTCATCAGGCAGTCGCAGGTCAGCCAGCGAACAGATCGTTGTTGACTTGCCGACGCCGATGCTTCCGACGAAGGCTAGATCGTGGGCCAGGTCAAGCAGGAACTGTGCAGCGGCTTTGACCTCCGCCTCGTAGAACTCCACCTGCTTTATGAACGCGGCCTTGGCGTCGGGAGTCTTTAGCGGCTCGACCGACTGAAGTAGCTGCTCGGCGTGCCAAAGGTCCTGCCGGCTCGGATGGTGGAATGGTGGGCGTTGCAGATGCCGCCAATCCTGCGTCAGGAACGTTTTGAACTCACGCGCTTCGTCGGTGCCGATGGCCTCCAGCATGGCGTTCAACTCATCGCCCGGCAGTTCGATCTCTCCTTTTTCGATCCGCGAAATCGTCGGGGCGCTCATCGGCAGCCTCTTGGCCAGTGCCGCCTGAGTAATGCCAGCCGCATCCCGGATTCGCATGAGAGCCGTGCCGACCGCTACCGAACTGGTTTGTGTCTTTGCCATTTCTGGACTCCTTTGAAACGTTGCTGAACGTATTCAGAAACGATACAGAATGCTATCATTTCGCCATGCGGCGGTCAAACTATTGGCCGTACGGATCTAGAAACTTAGGTATAAACTAATTTACTATGAGGATTTAAGATCGTAATATTCCGGCAATTGTGGTTGCCCGTCGTGACCACTTTGGCCCGTTTGACCCTTTTGGGCCACTCGGTGCTGGCGATGCGTAGGGAAGCCGAAACGTTGAGCTGCATCGTGCGGAATGCGAGACTACTGTCGAGGAAGGAGTTGCGTGGTGGACAGCGTGCCGCTCGGATTCGAGGACCAATGCAGGCAGCACATCGACCGTTTCTTCGCAGCGTATCCACACGCGGTGGAACGAGAGTATGTTGAAGATGAGCTGGGGCAACTGGCAATCAGTAGAATTCCGCTCAAGGGCCAGCGGGAGGGTTGGGCGGCAGGCATCATCTTCGCTGTCGCCACGGGCGGGTATGTGCCCAAGTCCATTTCGGGCGTAAGCAATGCGCAGTTCGAGGCGATCACTCGGACTTCGATAGAATGGTCGCGCCAGCGTGCGCGGCAAGTCCTGGAGATCATGGAGCCAGTACCACCGGCGGATGATTCCCTGACGCTTCCGCCTGACCCGCGGATCGAGAAAGAACTCGCCCAGAGGCTGCACCCCGTATGGATGACCCGAAAGCTCATCGACGAAAATAAGCGCGTGTGGTCTAGCGCCTATGGGGTGCCTCAAAGCGATGCTGACACCATTGAGATCATCCTCAACCTCGTGCGATTTGGTCGAGTACTCTTTGAGGCCAAAGTCGAAATCCGCGCTCGTGAGTCACGGCGGCCGATGCCGCCCTTCAAGACTGACCCTTTGGACTACAGCATTTGAGTTTGCCCGGTCTGCGCGCGTCCGCCATGACGCCATGACACCCGAGCGAATCGTCAGACAATCGTCAGTTGCATTGGTCCATTCGTCAGATGCAACGCACGCCAATCATCCTGCTCCTGGACAAGAGGCGAGGCTGGACGATGAGCGCTCCCCGGACAAGTGGGAGCGCATCGGTCGATTTTTCGGTCTGATCGATTGATTCCCGGTCGGTTCTGCCAGCTCGCGCCGGCGAGTTGTCTTCCCACAGCACTTGAGTTGTGCGCGCGGATGGGTCGTCATCTTGGCGGTGATTTCCAGCGTAATAGCGTCACTTCTAGATAGTACGACAACAACACGATCAGGCCCCCCCCGTAAGACCTCGAACCGCCCTGCTGATGTAGTTAACAGCCGCGTCGATTTGCGGGGTTTCCCCTTCAAGCAAAGCCCGTCGCCGGCGACAGCTCATGCTGACCATTCACGAGGCGATCCTGAAGGACCAGGCACTCGACATCGACGGCCATCGCAGCCTGCTGGACGAGGCGAAACGCCTGCTCCATACGGAACTTCATCTGCCCGATGACGCGGCAGGTCGCGGAGAAGCTGATCGCGTGCTGGCCGACCTGAAACTGAAGCTGATCAAGACGCTCGACGACGACCAGCTGGCCCTCGCCGCGTCATCTGAAAGCGGCGAGGCGACGACCGCCCAGGGCGAGGAGCTCGCGGCAATCAGTGTTGCGTTATCGCTCCCTGAAAAACGGATGCGCATAAACGAGCTACTGGCGGTGTTCCCCGGTAACCAGGAAACGAAGGTGAGCATGCTGCTTCGCGGACTGGGCACACTGTGGAAGCAGAATCCCAAGGAAAAGGTCGTCATTTTCGCCACTTATCTTGCCACGGTTGATCTGCACTCCCACGAGATCGAAGAGAACTATTCAGGGCAGGGCGTTGTGGTTCTGCGCGGGGGTGATCACTGGGCGAAGCTGGCGGCAGAGAAGCGATTCAGGCGGCCCGACGGCCCAAAGGTGCTCGTCTGCACTGCGGCCGGCCGCGAAGGGATCAACCTTCAGTTCTCGCGAGTGCTGTTCAACTTCGATCTGCCGTGGAACCCGATGGATCTGGAACAGCGGATTGGGCGCATCCACCGTTATGGCCAGAAGGACATAGCGCAGGTCTACAACTTGGTTCTGTCGGACACGATTGAGGGGAAGATATTCCTGCTTCTGGCCGACAACCCTCGCGGCGTCCTGACCGTGTGGCTAGTGCAGACATTCGGCACAGGTGGGGAGTATGCCACCTATGTGGTTCCCATCGCGGTGAATGATTAGGGCAGAGAATTCCGCAACTGGAGAAGCAGTATCGTGAGGTCTTTGGCTATGGCCCCCGCACACCGGGTTTCGACCTCGATGAGCGACATCGGCTGATGGGTGTCGCAATCGAGCCAACACTGCAACGGGAGCTGAAGCACCGCGCGCTCACAAGTTCCACGGGCGGGCACTCGACGGATTTAATCGCGTGGGTGGATATACTGGGATAGAGATGACACAGACGTAACGACGGGATTTTGTTGTGGATTGAGGATCTAGAAATGGCGACTCATCTGACAGCACGGCTGGTATGGCACGATAATGCATGGGATGGTTGCATCTGCCAGAATCCCAAGGCGAACACATCTTGCATCGTGCATCAGCACATCCGTGAAGGACGGGATGATGAACAGGAGCATGCTGTACGCGGTCAGCCGCTGCTTCAGATCATCGATCAGCTGCCGCCGTGTTCCCGTGATTCTGGTGCCTATTCCGCACAGTCATATAAAGCAGTTCACTCGGACCCGCTTGAGTTCAGGCGATTGCCGGCAGTGGCTGAAGACGTGCCCCCGTTCTCCTGCTGCCCGTCGCCTTATCGATGGATGCGCGAGGAGAATTTCCAGAACATCTGCGAGGCGGAGAGCCTCCGCATCCGCCAACCGGACGATCCCCGCAACAACGGCTGGGTGATGGAGGCAGATCGTCAGAAGCAACTCCTCACCGAGTTCTGGGGCAAGCTGGAGAAGGGAACGTCGCTGATCTTCTATTACTGCAAGGACGGTCACCCCTTTGATTCCGCGGCGTCGCGCATCCTGGTCGGCATCGGACGTCTCTCTGAGGTTGGCAGCCAGCTCTATTTCGGAACCACCGTCAAGTACCCCGAGCCGTTCCCCATTTGGTCCAGGCGCATCACGCAGGATTACCCCAAGCAGGGCGTCCGGCTTCCGTACCAGGAATACCTGCGGCTCGGCGTTCCGGCCGACAAGATCCTATGCGAGATTCCAGAGGCCGCGCTGCCGGACTTTTCCTTTGTGGGCGAGCATGTCAGCGATGACTCGGCTCTGGCAGTGGTCGAGCACTGCATCCGTAGCGTCGAACAGGTGCGCGCCGAAGCCAAAGTCGCGGGCGATTGGGACCAACGGCTGGCGTGGTTGAACGACGTGCTCGCCGAGTTGTGGAGGTGGCGAGGGCCGTTTCCTGGGATGGGAAGTGTCCTTCAGTTTCTCGGTTGTCAGACCGGAACAGCATTTCAACGCGCAGTGCTCGCCCCGATGGCCACGCGCGGTGAGAACCCGTGGGAGTATGTGCATGGCATTTTGGAGGGCACCACCCCTGTTCCCGCCGGGCCACATTCGTCCGATCTCAAGAAAGCCCAGACAAAGTGGAAGAAGCTTCCGAGCCGCCAGGAATTGCTCGCGCAACTGGTGAAGTTCGAGCTCACACCAGACCAGGTTGTTCGCATTGCTGATCCGACGGCGAGGGCGGAAGCTGCAATTGCCGCAACCGAAAAGGAACTGGTAGCCAACCCCTATCTGATCTGCGAGACAGACCAAGGCACGGACTCCTCGGACCCCATTTCACTGGACACTATTGACCACGGCATGCTTCCGTCTGGAGATGCCGCGCTGTTCGTCGAAACCACAGTCGAGACCGATGATCAGCGGCGGATTCGCGCTATTGCCTGCGACGTCCTGGCCACGGCAGCGGCGGAAGGCGACACTGTGTTGCCCGCCAGCGACCTATTTGATCGCGTGCGGAAGCGGTTCTCTGATAAGCGGGAGTGCCGTGTCGACATGGAAATATTCCAAGCCGACTTGGCGTTCTACGAGACACGCCTGTGGCCAGCGGTGGACTCAGAGCCACCCCTGGTTGCACTCAAAACGATTCGTGACCTTGAGGCGTTTTCGGCTGACTTGATGCAGCAGCGTGCGGGCAAGAAGGTGGGGAAGCCTGCGGCTGAACCCGATTGGGCTGCGGCGTTAACCAAGCGATTTGGGCCGCCGACATCCGACAGGGAGCGGTCCGCGTTCGACGAGAAGCAAGTCGCGCTGCGGACGCTGTTCGGACGCAAACTCTCCGTCCTCACGGGCGGCGCTGGCACCGGTAAGACGTCCGTGCTTCAGGTGTTCATTGAGGAACTCGAGCGAGCTGAAGGCAAGCAGTCGCTGCTTCTGCTGGCTCCAACGGGCAAAGCGCGTGTGCGCCTGGCGACGAAGACGAAGCGGAACGCGATGACCATCCACCAGTTCCTGCTCAAACAGGATTGGCTAAGGAAGTTGACGTTCGCACTTAAGCCAACGGGTGGCACACAGTTCGCTGCGACCACCGTGATCGTCGATGAATCTTCGATGATCCCTGTCAATCTGTTTGGGACCCTATTGAAGGCACTGGATACAGGCCCGCTGAAACGTTTGATCCTGGTGGGCGATCCGAACCAGCTTCCACCGATCGGGCCGGGACGCCCCTTCGTTGACATCGTCAACTGGGTGGCCGACAAACATCCCGATACCCGCGCACGCCTGATGACATGCATGCGCGTCAGCGAGAACGGCAAGGCTGACAGCGTCGGTCTGGCCCTTGCTGAGGGCTACCGCACGGACGGGGTCCATTCCGCCGACGAGGAGGTTTTGGCGGCAATCAGCCGTGGAGAGCCGCTGGGCGATCTCGAATGCCATTTCTGGTCTGACCCGGCAGACCTGATGGACAAGCTGCGTGGTCGATTGGCGAAGTTGATGGGGATTGCCCCCAAGGACTATAAGTCATTCAATGCCTCGCTGGGAATCGACGGCAAGAACAGCGACTATGCCAAGAGTGAGGCGTGGCAGATTCTCTGCCCCACACGCGTTGATCTGCACGGAACCGAAGAGCTAAACAGGATCATCCAGGCGGAATACCGAGGTGGGATTCTCACCAACTGCCGCGCACGTCGTGGCGATTTCCCTCGTCCCTTCGGAGATCGAGAGATCGTCTGGTGCGACAAGGTAATTCAGATTCGCAATCGGAAGGGAACGGCGTGGCCGGCAGCGACGGGTAATCTCGACTACATCGCCAATGGCGAAATCGGCGTTGTGAAGGCCGCGACCCGCAATCCGAAGGGCGACTATTTCGACGTCGTCTATTCAACTCAGCCGACCGTGTCCTACCGCTACTTCCGCAACCAGGCGAACGAGGATCTCGAACTGGCCTACGCGCTCACGGTCCACAAGGCGCAGGGCAGTGATTTCGATGTCGTGTTTCTGATCATCCCGCAGGCGGCAACGACGCTCTCACGGGAGATGATCTACACGGGGCTAACGCGTTTTCGCACTCGGCTGGTGCTGATGATCGAGAAGGACGTGGCACCGTTGCTCAACCTTCGCAACCCGGCGGCATCAGACACCGAGCGCCGCAACACGCAGATGTTCAAGTTGGCATTAAGGCCTGATGGTCTGGGGGCATTTCATCCTGAAGGCCTGATCCATCGAACGAAGAAGGGCGTTGCCGTGCGCTCCAAGAGCGAGGTAATCGTCGCCGACACGCTGGCAGGCCTTGGAATCAGCTATGAATACGAACAACCGCTCTCGACACCGGGTGATCCACGGAATTTTCGCCTGCCGGACTTCACGGTCGGCTACCAAGGTGATGTCTTCTATTGGGAACACCTCGGGATGCTCAACGTGCCCGCCTATCGCGCTGGGTGGGATAAGAAGCTCGCCTGGTACAAGGCCACCGGTTTCTTTGACCAGCTTATTACGTCAGAGGACGCGCCAAATGGCGGCATCGATGCCAGCGAAATCGAACGGATCGCCCGGGCACGCATTCTGGGCGAGTGAGGCGGCTGCCGGCAGGTTCTGGAATTTTTCCAGAATGGGGCGGACGCCATCATGGAGGCGCACGAGGACCGCACCAACCACGGTGCTCCACGTCGCGTTGATGTCGAGCTCAAAGCCCACGCATTCTCGCATTTACAGGGACCGGAATCATGACTGAACTGGAGAAGCGGTGGTTTAATGCTCTGACCACGGATCGCATGGACATCCGGTCCGAAAGGGAGAGCACTGGGCAACTGAATTCGCTATGTATTCTTATAATGTTCAATATCTCAATGTGCATGACGCCACTTTAACGCGGGTAAGTTCTATGGATCACGACACACTCACAGCGCTGCGGCGGCAGCACCCGGCGTGGCGTCTGCTGGCAGCGGAGAATGCCCCCTTCATCATCGGCTTTCTTCACCTTGCCTTTGTCGCCTCAAACCGCCGAGCAATTACTGAAGCCGACCTGATCGAGCAACTTGAGGACTACCTACACCACCTTCGGCAGTCTGGAGGGATCGACCTATTCCCAAGAACGGCGGTGGAATACTTGCGGGACTGGGCCGGCGGGGAGCAGGCGATCGTGAGGCGGTACTACGCACACCATGGGGACGAGGTGTTTTTCGACCTGACCCCGGCAAGTGAACTGGCGATTCAGTGGTTGGCCGGATTCGAGCCGCGTGCGTTTGTCGGGACCGAGTCCCGACTGCTGACGGTGATCGAGATGCTTCGTGATCTCGTGCAGATGGCCGAGACAGACCCGCAAGCACGGCTTGCGACCCTTGAGCGGCGTCGCGAGGAACTCGATGCCGAGATCCGTGAATTGCAAGCCGGCCGGTTCACCCCGGGCGATCCGAGGCAGATCAAAGAGCGCTTATTCGCCCTTGAAGACAACGCACGCAGCTTGCTCGGTGATTTCCGACAAATCGAAGAGAACTTCCGCCAGCTAGACCGGGATGTACGCGAACGGATTGCTGTAGCGGACGCTACCAAGGGGGTGCTGCTCGACGAGGTATTTGATAAGCGTGACACGATCGCGGATTCTGACCAAGGCAAGAGCTTTTCCGCGTTCTGGTCTCTGCTCATGTCCCCGCGTATGCAGGAGGAACTCGCGGACTTGTTAAAAGCTGTCAACGGGTTAGATGTCGCGCACGACTTCGAACGAGACGGGCTGCTCGGACGTATTCAAGACTACCTCCTTGATGCTGGGCAAAAAGTACAGCGGACCACCGCACTACTGACCGAGCAACTACGGCGCTTCCTTGATGACAAGGTTTGGCTGGAGAACAAACGCATTATGGCACTGATCCAGGGCATCCAAACCCACGCGATCGCGGTGCATCAAACGCCGCCAGACGAGCGCAAGGTAGCGGAGGTAGATCTTCCCCGGGTGGACTTGAATTTGCCATTAAGCAGAGGGTTGTTCCGACCCAACCAAAAGATACAGATCGATAGCTCATCTCTGCTCGATGGATCGGCGGATTTTGATGATGAGGCACTTTACAACATCTTCGCCGTAGACCAGGCCCAACTCCATCGGCAGATCGAGCGAGCACTTGAAGATCAACCGCAAGTTAGCCTTGGAGAAATCTGCGCGCGATTCCCGATCCGGCAAGGGCTTAGTGAAGTCATCAGCTATGTTCAGATCGCAAGCAATGACCCGCACGCTGTACTCGGTGAATCTCCGGAAGAAACATTGGCATGGGACCATCCGCGCGGCTGGAGGTGTGAAGCCCGCATACCCAGGATATTATTTACGCGTCCGTCAGATCGTATCACCTAGCGGCCCTCAGCCGACGTCACCGGGAAGTTCACCAGTTTACGGTTTGCAGTATGGACCATTTGCAGGAACAAATCGTCGGACCCGTGATCGTGTCACTGATGCGTGGGGTCATCTACCGCGATGAAAACCCCGAGCGATGGCAGACTCTCTCACAGCATCGGGTTCCGGTGATCAATTACGTTCGCGTCATCGGCCTGTCGCTGCAAATCGATGAGTCAGAGGGCTTCGCTTACCTGCGCCAAGACTCTCCAGAGGATGAGGCCTTTGATGAAGTGACCCAGGCCGGCCAGGTTCGGCATCTACCCCGGATAATTCAAAGCCGGCCGCTGAGTTATCCGGTCAGCCTGCTGTGCGTACTTCTCCGCAAGCGGTTGGTCGAGCACGACGCGGGAGGCGACCAGCCGCGTCTTATCATCACGCGCGAGGAGATGGTCCAGATGCTGCGACTATTCCTTCCGCAGCAAAGCAATGAGGCGCGGGTCATCGAGAAGATCGATGCGAATATCAACCTTATCGAGTCGCTTGGCTTTCTTCGCAGGCTCAAGGGTCAAAGCGACAGCTATGAGGTCCGCCGAATCCTTAAGGCGTTAGTGGATGCCCAATGGCTCGCAGACCTGAACGAGAAGTTGGAGGCATATCGCGGCCATGTCGAATCAGATGCTTGATTTCGCCAAGAACGATGTCCAGGCCGGTTATCGACTCGAACGCTTCGAGTTTTTTAACTGGGGGACTTTCGATGGGCGTGTCTGGTCAATCGTGCCCAACGGTGACAATGCCCTGCTGACGGGTGATATTGGATCAGGCAAATCCACGATCGTTGATGCGATGACGACGCTGCTCGTGCCCCCCGGTCGGATTACCTACAACAAGGCCGCCGGTGCCGAGGGGCATGAACGTAATCTTCGGTCCTACGTCCGAGGCGATTACAAGAGCCAGAAAGACGGCGAACGCCTCAGCGCCAAGGCGGTCTCGCTACGCGATAAGCAGCAGTTCAGCGTATTGCTAGCGCACTTTGTCAATAAAGGCTTTGGGCTTTGCGTCAGCCTGGCGCAGGTGTTCTGGATGCATGACGGTGAAGCTCAGCCCAATCGGCTTTACCTCGTCGCCGACAACGAGCTGAGCATTACGCGGGACTTCTCGGATTTCAACGACATCCGCCAACTCAAACGACGTTTGCGTGCGATGCCCGGCGTCGAGCTGTTCGATAGTTTCAGCCAGTATGCGGGTGTGTTCCGTCGCAAGCTAGGGATCAACCACAACAAGGCGATGGACCTGTTTTACCAGACGGTCTCGATGAAGTCGGTAGGAAACCTGACCGAGTTCGTGCGTGGTCACATGCTCGAGCCCGGCGGTTTCGAGACCCGGATCGAAGAAATCCGCCGAAACTTTGACAACCTCAACCAGGCACATGAGGCGGTCGTTCAGGCCAAGCGCCAGGTCGACTTGCTAAAGCCGCTCGTGGCTGACGCGGATCGGCACGACGAAGAGTCGGCGAGGAGGAAGCAGTTAACGGACTGCCGAGAGGCGCTGGGGCCATACTTTGCAGACCAGAAGGCGAAGCTGCTCCGGGACCGACTCGTCAAGCGTCGTGAGGACCTGGCGCGGGTCGAAGACCGGCTGGAGCAGCAGCGGCAGGAGCTTGAGCACCTGCGGGAGCAGGCGGAGCAGTTGAAGGCGAGCTTCGCCGAGAGCGGGGGTCGGCGTCTGGAAGAGATCGCGCGCAGCATCAAAAAACTCGATGAGCATCGCGACACCCGTCAGCGTGCTTCGGACCGCTACCGCGGACTGTGCGAGTTGGTTGGCCTGTTGATGCCCGACGATGACCAGCGGTTTCACGCCAACCGCAACGAGGCAAATAAGCAGTTTGAAGCAATCGAGAAGCGGACCGCTTTACTAGAAGAAGGCCTGTTCGATACGAAATTGTCACTGCGCGACCTGAACAAGCAACACCAGGAACTTGAAGACGAGGTGCGGTCGCTCGAAGCACGCAAAAGCAATATTCCCCGTAAGAACCTTGAAATCCGCACCGAAATATGCGGGGTACTCGGGCTTAACGAGGAAGACCTGCCATTCGTGGGTGAGCTATTGCGTGTTCGGGAGGATCAGGCCCGCTGGCAAGGCGCGGCCGAGCGGCTGCTGCACAACTTCGGCCTGAGCCTGATCGTGCCAGATGACTGCTATGAAACGGTCAGCCGATACGTCGATCAGACGCATCTACGCAGTCGGCTGGTTTACTACCGTGTTCGAGGTTACGACGCATCGCCCCGCGCGGCCGATGGTGGTCCGGCAATGCTTTGGCGGAAGCTTCAGATAAAACCGGACAGCGAGCACTTGACCTGGCTCGAAGCCCAGCTTGCGCGTCGATTCGACTATCACTGTTGCGAGGACCTCGATACGTTCCGCCGAATGCCCAAGGCAGTGACTGCAGCCGGGCAGATTAAGGCTGGCGGTGAGAGACACGAAAAGGACGACCGTCACCGCATCGACGACCCCGCTCGCTACGTTTTGGGCTGGAGCAACGAGCAGAAGATCGCGGCGCTCCGCGCAAAGCAGGAAACGGTCGCACGCCGGGGGGAGCAAGTGATCGAACAATTGAATTTCTTCGAGGCCGATCTGCGTAAACAGAAGGACCAGCGTGATGCGGTCCGTGACTTACTACAGGTCGAGTCATTCAGTGCGATCGACTGGCAGGTGGTGGCTCAACAGCTAGCCGATCTGCAGGCTGAGCGAACAAAGATCGAGGCGAGCAACGACGTATTAAAGACGTTGCGTGAACAACTAACCGAAACCAATCGCGAGATCACCGAGTCTGAAGCGAAGAGGGGAAAGACTCTCGAGCAACGCGGCAATCTCAACAACCAGATCGACACGGCCGAGCAGATGCTGCGCAACTGCTCTGACGCCTTGAACCAGCTCCATGATTGGGTACGAGAGGCTCTCTTCCCGCAGCTCAACGCCTATCACACCGAGGCAATGGGTGAGAAGACGATGACCATCGAGAACTGCGACGCCTGCGAGCGCACGATGCGGGACTGGGTCCAGGCCGAGATCGATAAAATCGACAGGCGGATCAAACCGCTAGGGGAGAAGATCGTCACGCAGATGCAGGCGTACCGAAACGCCTATCCGGCACAGACGCGTGAGGCCGACGCCTCCATCGAGGCGGCCGGGGAATACCGCGCGATCCTCAACGCGCTGGTCGAGCAGGACCTGCCGCGTCACGAAGCACGTTTCAAGGCCCTGCTCAATGAGGGGACAATCCAAGAGATTGTGCTGCTGCAGAATCAACTTGCCAAAGAAGCTCGCGACATCTCCGAGAAGATCGAGCAGATCAACGGATCTTTGCGGCAAATCCAGTACAGCCCGGGCACCTACATACGGCTGAACTGCGACAAGAGTTTGGACGCAGAGGTCCGCGAGTTCAACGCCGACTTGCGGGCTTGTGTGGGCGAGACGCTTGGCGGGGCCAACGACGAGGTCTACACCGAGGCCAAGTTTATACAAGTAAAGAAGCTGATCGATAGATTCAATGGCCGCGAGAGCATGTTTGAACTGGACCGCCGATGGACCCAGAAAGTGGCAGACGTCCGCAACTGGTATGAGTTCTCCGCCAGCGAGCGCTGGATCGAGGACGACCAAGAGCGCGAGTTCTACAGCGACTCGGCGGGCAAATCCGGCGGCCAGAAAGAAAAGCTCGCGTACACCATCCTCGCCTCGGCGCTGGCCTACCAATTCGGACTCAAGGTCGGCGAGACCCGATCCAAGTCCTTCCGTTTCGTTGTGATCGACGAAGCCTTCGGCCGAGGGTCTGATGAGTCCGCACGCTACGGGCTGGAGATTTTCAAGAAGCTCAACCTCCAACTACTCATCATCACACCCCTGCAAAAAATCCATATCATCGAAGATTACATCCAATCCATTCACTTCGTGCACAACTCCGATGGCAAACGCTCGCAGATTCGCAATCTGAGTATTTCGGCATACCGTGAACAGAAGCAACGCTTCCAGGGTGACGCCCGCAACGTGTCTGCCTCAGGGGATGTTCAGCAGTGATAGAAGCTCACGCGATTAGGCAGAAGGCGCTTCGGCTGTGGACCAGCAACAGACTTCTGTGTGATTGGTTAGAACCCGATGGCCTATTTCCCCACAGAATCTCTGCCGGCTCGCCGAGCGGACGCCGACTTAGCGAAGCATATGCACAAGTGAAAGATTGGATTGCGCAAATTGAATCTGGCGCAGGCGCTGGCTATCAGATTGAATACCGTGCAATCGAGCATCGACAGCTTGGGCCACAACAGATTCCAGCCCGCATCGTCATACCCTCCCGCGACGACTGCCTGCGATTGATTCGAAAACGCCATGACTTCGATCGGTTTAGGTCGATCGCGGAATCCACCTTGCCGGCTTGGCCGGCTTTGCGGAATGTCTTTCTTAAAAGGCCGCACGACATCATCAACTTGGCAGAACACTGGGAGGGGTGCCTGTCGGTATGTAGATACTTTGTCGATCGACCTCGGCCGGGGCTTTACCTTCGGCAACTTGATATACCGGGTGTCGATACCAAGTTTATTGAGCAGCACCGAAGCATCCTTTCCAACATGCTAGACCATGTCTTGCCTGAAACCGCAATCGACCCCACTGAAAGCGGCGGCCTCTTAAAAGGCTTCTCGCGACGCTATGGCTTGGCGATCGAGCACCCGACGATTCGGCTGCGAGTACTGGACCCCAACTGCATGGTCGGGGGGTTACGAGACTTCGCTGTGCCCCTACCTGATCTCGCCCGGCGAGAACTTGATATTGATACCGTCTTCATAACCGAGAACAAGACCAACGGCCTTTGCCTGCCCGATTGCCCCCGGTCAATCGTCATCTTCGGCCTCGGCTACGGAGTCGAGTCGATCTGCGAAGTGGCTTGGCTATCTTTGAAGAACATCTACTACTGGGGTGACATCGATACACACGGCTTTCGTATCCTCAATCAACTGCGCGGCTACTTCCCCCATCTACGATCCATGCTGATGGACGAAAAAACTCTGATTAACAACCTACCCCTCTGTGTTGAAGAACCCGAGGCGACACGATTCACGGGGCAACTCCAAAACCTTACCAAAGAGGAGAGCGCGACCTACACCGCCCTGCTAGACCACCGTTTGGGCAGAAGCTTACGTCTGGAGCAGGAGCGCATCGGCTTCAGCGGGGTTGAGAGTTTCATGCGTTCCGTCGCATCCTGATTCGCAGCCGGATTGGATTCCTACTGCGATGTACTCGATGGGGGGATGACCCGGTGCCCCTTTTACTCAGCCCGGTGTTGCGCTTCGGAGTGGAATCTGCCCTTGTCAACACGGTGGGACTGTAGGTAAAGGAATTGACCGACACGCCCGACCATCAAGTTGTCCGCCCTTTCAGTGAGAAGCTTCCGTGTGCTGGGCCGATGGCGCACAGGGGTTTCGCGAAATCGTAGGGCAGGAGTCGTAATAGCCAGGCCTTGATCGCGGCTGGGGCCGGTTTTAGATCCCAAGCCGTAGTATCAGCATGCTATGTTTGCGCACAAAGGCGTGTTCGCAGCCCGAGGTGCGCGCATCGCATCGGTCTAAAATATTTTGAAAAATCTCATCTTGGTACTAGGCGCACCTTGAGCGCCTGGGTATAAAGGTGCATCGGCAACCAGGGGCACTGCGATTCACATCGAGCATCCAATCCGGGAACCCCGCATCGGCGAAGGTTTTTCGTCACGTCAAGGCGTTGGCGATCGCCGGGCGCTGCTGGCATGCAACCTGGTTGCTTGGTGCGGTGAAGTGTTGACGGACTCAAAGGGGCTGTCTTTCCGGGGAATCTGAAACGATGTCCAGCTCTTGGTCTTCATCTCCTGCGTTATCGCCTGAAGAAGGTAAAGGTCTTGTCGACCAGACCAATGGGTGCGACAAGTGTGATTGCGCCGACAACCCGATCCGTTTTTTCAACGGCGAGGTGGTGTTCAGCGAACAAGACTTGTCCGGTCCTGTGTCGGGCTTTGGTCACGGCCGCAGCTTCAGCAACAAGTTGTCGGGCAACTACGCGGGTCCCAACGGCAACAACTGGCTGATGCCCAACTGGCCGTACCTGGTCGAGGAGTCATCGACGGTCTATGTCTTCGTGCGCGGTCAGGAGCGGGTGTGGTTCGACAAGTCGGGCAGTACTTACACGGCCCGC
>JBGSTE010000325.1:0-1382 GCA_041736655.1 Phycisphaeraceae bacterium
GCTGCTGCACGCGGGCTACCGCAGCGAGATCGGCAGCGACGCCCGCGAGCGCATCGAAGCACGCTACCGCTGGGCCAGCACCCTGGCGCCGATGATGCAGCTCCTTGATCCGCGACTTGTCCTGTCCGAGCACGACGCGTAAGCGCGTCATATCAGGGGGACAGGCATTCTTGCCTGTCAGCAGGCCCAAGGCCTGATCCCTGTTGTGATTCGGCTTCGCCGATCGACAGGCAGGAATGCCTGTCCCCCGCGTGTTCGCTTGTTTTAACCTTGTCAGTCGCTCGCTTACGCTTCGTGCTCTGATTAGACTCCAGCCCATCACCACTGAAACACGCATGAAAACCTCTGAAGCACCGATCCTGACCAAGATCATCGCCACGCTCGGGCCCGCCTCGGCCGACGTCGGCGTCCTGAGCCGGATGATCGAGGAAGGCGTCCGCGTCGTTCGCATCAACTTCTCGCACGGCAAGCTCGAACAGTTCGAGCACATGCTCAACGTCGTTCGCGAAGCGTCCAACGTCGTCGGCGAACCCATCGCGGCCCTGGGCGACCTCTGCGGGCCCAAGATCCGCGTGCTCGGCGTCAGCGGCGGAACGCTCGAAATCAACCCCGGCGACGAGGTGCACTTCGTCAAGCAGTCCGTCGACGCCACACGAGACCCATTTACCAACATCGTCACCGTCGGCACGACCTTCCCCGACATCATCGACGACGCGCAGCCGGGCCATCGCCTGCTCATCAACGACGGCGCGATCCGCATGCTCATCACCGACAAGATCGAGGGCGACGGTTCGACCGGTGATACACGCCTGATCTGCTCGGTCACCGTCGGCGGGACGCTGTCACCTAAAAAAGGCATCAACCTGCCCGACTCGGACCTCAACGCGCCATCCATCACCGACTGGGACCGGGAGTGTGCCCGCTTTGCCCTGGAGAAAGGCTTTGACTACCTCGCGCTGAGTTTTGTCAGGAAGGCGCAGGATGTCGAAGAACTCAACGCACTGCTGCACGCTCACGCCAAGGCCAACGCTTACCTGCACAAGCGGCCACGCATCCCGATCATCGCCAAGATCGAGATGCCCCAGGCCATCCGCGAACTCGAAGGCATCATCGCCGTGGCCGACGGCGTGATGGTGGCGCGTGGCGACCTGGGCGTGGAGATGGACCTGGCGCGCGTGCCGATTTTGCAGAAGCAGATCATCGAGATCGCCCACGACCACGGCAAGCCGGTGATCGTCGCGACGCAGATGCTCGAGTCGATGATCACCAGCGCCTCGCCGACCCGCGCGGAGGTCAGCGACGTCGCCAACGCCATCCTCGACGGCGCGGACGCGACGATGCTCTCGGGCGAGACGGCGGTGGGCAAGTACCCCGTGCCGACG
>JBGSTE010000350.1:0-3245 GCA_041736655.1 Phycisphaeraceae bacterium
ACGAGTTCTGGTCTTCTGGTCGATACCGATCGATCAGGTAGTCGAGGACATGGATACGAACACGCCAGAGCCAGGCCCAGTCACCCTCAGGACTGGCGGCAAGATTGTCGGTGAGCGAGTCGCGTCTGGCCCGCCACTGCTGGACCTGCTGCGGCGAGACCTCCGGTAAATGCACGCGATTTCGTCGTCGCAAGAGCGGCATCCCTACAACAATACTGGACACAAGGTCATTAACCAATAGGAAAACAGTCAATATATCCCCGCCCGTCCCGTGGCGCGGCGATATTGTCGCAGGGCTGACTTCGGCATAAGATGGGCTTGTCGGGCGCATAGCTCAGTTGGCTAGAGCAATTGGTTTACACCCAGTAGGTCGCTGGTTCGAGTCCAGCTGCGCCCATTCGCTAGATGCTCATTTCTGGAGGCCCTTCACTCATGGCCACGCTCCTCGCTGCGATAGATTTTTCGGATGTCAGCGAGCGGGTGCTCGATGAGGCGGTGTCGGCGGCCAAGGCGTATGGCTGCGAGCTGGTGTTGATGCATGTGGCGGCGCCTGGGCCGGAGTTTGTGGGTTATGAGGTTGGGCCGGAGGTTCAGCGTGCGGCGCGGGCGGAGCATCTTCGGGCCGAGCACCGCTGGCTGCAGGAGATGGCTGATCGCTGCGGTGGCCGGGGCGTCAAGACGCGGGCATTGCTGGTGTCGGGGTCGACGGCGGACAAGCTGGTTGAGGAGGCGGGTCAACTGGGGGCGTCGATGGTGGTGCTGGGCTCGCACGGGCATGGGGCGGTGTACAATCTGCTGGTGGGCAGCGTGGCTGGCGGCGTGCTGAAAAAGTCTGCCTGCCCGGTGCTGGTGGTGCCGGCCCGCAAGGGTTAAGGTGTGGGTTTGGGTCGAGTTTGCGGGCAAGTTGCCCTGCCCGGGGGCCGATAATCACAGAATGCGGTTTTGCAGCACGCATCAGCCCGGCTATGCGTAGACTTCACGGGTATCGCCCGGTTGTCCCGATACGGGTCGTTGATCGATCCGATTTCGGGTTGGGCAAGTAGTAGTGTTAGACTGGGAAGATGCCACGGCCGTGCATCGGCGTGGAAAGGGTAACAAGAGGGAACTCGTGCTCAAGCTCCGGCTCCTCACCGGCCCCCGTGCGGGTCGACTGCTCCGCGTCAGCGACACCAAGCCGGTGTCGGTCGGTCGCCGTGTGGGCCGCCTGCGCCTGCACGACTCGCGCGTCTCCAAGAACCACGCCAAGATTTACTTCGCCAACGGCCTGTGGATCCTCCGTGACCTGGGCTCGGCCAACGGCACGTTCGTCAACCAGCGGCGCTGCGAGGGCCTGGTCGAGCTTGAGACCGACGACGTCTTGCAGATGGGCCGGGTGCTGATCAAGGTCATGCAGGCCGACGCCGTGGGCATGCACACACCCACAAAGACGCCCAGCACCCGCGGCACACAGGCCAGCTCCCTGGGTAAGGCTTTGGGCGACATCGGCTCCGCGGGCCTGGCTTCGCCGGTCGAACCTGCCGGGCCGGGCAAGTACAAGCCCAAGGGCGCAGATGAGATCGACCTGGACCAACTCTTCGGCGATGACGAAGATGACGCCAGCCGAGACCTGATCGACTTCTCCGACGCCAGCCGCGCCCATGCATCCGGTGCCGGCACGGTCAGCGCTGAACAAGCACACCTGAGCGA
Source organism: Phycisphaeraceae bacterium (assembly GCA_041736655.1). Lineage (GTDB taxonomy): Bacteria > Planctomycetota > Phycisphaerae > Phycisphaerales > Phycisphaeraceae > JAHQVV01. Next base: position 1,687 of record JBGSTE010000350.1, read on the forward strand.
CGAGACGCTCGAACTTGAACCAGCCAACGAGGTGGACCCGCTACTCGCAGGCATCGAGCCGGAAGTGGCGTCGAGCAGCACGGGCGACCTGATACAGATCGACGACGCCGACATCTACGCCGAGCCGCCCAAGCTTGGCTCGACCCTGCTGGCCGCGATCCGGGAAGAGGAAGACAACGAGAAGCCAACGATCGTGGGTCTGCGGCTGGATCAACAAGCGCCTAAGCAGCCCAAGCAGGCACAAACACCTGAGCCAGAGCCTGAGATTGAGCCAGAGCCGGAGCTTGAGCCGGAACTTGCGTCTGAGCCTGCGCGGACATCCGAGCTTGAGCTTGAGCTTGAAGACATCGTCCAGCCCGAGTTTGAATCCCAGCACGCATTTGATGACGATCTCGCGTTGGAAGATGCCTACGCGTTAGAGCCGATCGACGCGTCGTCGGCCCAAGGGCTGCTTGAGGTGGATGCGGGCATCGACAAGACTGACGCGCTGCTCGAACAACCCATCGTTGACGAGCCTGCAACACCGGACGAAAGCCCGACCATCTCGGCAGAGTCAGCGCTCGAATCACAAAACCTGAATCAGGCCCACACCCAGGCAGAACTCAAGACGCCTTCGCTGCCGGTGGTAGCCGCTGAACCCCGCCGCATCGCGGACGCGATGTTGACCGAGTTGGATGCCTCGGCCCTGTCAGAGATTGATGATCTGGACCTTGCGACGGCCCGGGCCGAGCTGGCCTTTGAAGACGTGGTCGAACTGGAGCCCGCGCCGCTTGACCCCGAGCTCCTGGCGCAGGAGCTTTGGCCGAGTGACGAAACGCTCGCCGCGGAACCGACTGCGGATGAACAACCGCACACGCCAGCGGAGATCCAAGCGGAAGTTACGCCTGAGATTTCGCCAGTTGTGGAAGCTGGAGTTTCGGCTGTTGTGGAAGCTGAGATTCCGCAAGCGATCGAGCCTGAACCGGTTGCTGAGGTAGCCGCTGTTGAGAGCGAACCGATCCTCTCCGAGCAGGTGGCTGAGCAGGTCGCTGAACAGGCGGTTGAGCCGGTCATCGAGCCGGTCATTGAGCAGGAAGTTGAACCGTTGGTTGAACCCGTCAGCGGGCAGTTGGAGTCCGCGTTAGCAGCGGATGACGACGACGCGCAGCCGGAGTTTGACATCGACGCTGCCTTTGATGCGCTGTCGCAGGGGTTGGACGATTCGATTGCGATGCCCGCGATTGACCAGGCCGATGAAGCATCGCCCGCCGAGCTTGATCTCATCGCCACGGCAGACGAACCCACTCAGCAGGACGCGCTCGAAGAGGCGCTGGCCCAGGTCGAGCCCGCGATCCCGTCGCCAGCCGACGAAGTGGAGCCCGCGCCTCTCGCGCGTGTTGCAGAAGAAGAGTCCGAGCCTGAGCCCGAACCTGCGATCGACGCGGGCGCTTACGCCGGCTCGCAGTTGGATGTCAACTTCATCCGCGAAGCGCTGGCCAGGCTCGGCGAAGCAGAACCCGACGCACCGGCGGAAGTCGTCCCCGCTGCGGAACAGGCCCGCGAAGAAGTGATCGCGACGC
>JBGSTE010000392.1:0-7438 GCA_041736655.1 Phycisphaeraceae bacterium
CGCGTCGCCACCGTCGCCCACGCGCTGGGCATCAACGTGCTGGGCTGCGATTTGCTGCCCGAGGCGGGCGTAAGGCAGGCGCTGCCGACTGTGCCCTTCTCCTTTGTCGATCACGCCACGCTCTACCGCCAGAGCGACATCGTCACCGTCCACGCCGACGGCCGAGCGACCAACCGACACCTCATCAACGCCGACGCACTCGCACACTTCCGCGACCATGCGCTCTTCATCAACGCCGCCCGTGGCATGCTCGTCGATCACGCGGCCCTGGCGACTTGGCTGAGCGAGCACCCCGACGCCTATGCGATGCTCGACGTGCACGACCCCGAGCCGCCGAGCGAAGACTTTGAACTCTACGGCTGCGAAAACGCAAAACTCCTGCCCCACCTGGCCAGCCGAACGGACACGGCCCTACGTAACATGAGCTGGGTCGTCCGCGATGTGGTCGCGGTGCTCGAGGGGCATGAGCCGGCCTTCGCGGCGGTGTGAGCTTGATCGCTTCATTGCGCGGCCAAGCCGCGTCGCTTCATCTTGTTCTTCATTTAATGTCACGCATATGACTGAACCGACCGACGACCAACCTGAAGTGACGGCGGCGGCGCTGCATGAAGTGCCGGTGCCCGACGCGGCGATGCATGGAGCGGAGCCTGCGCAATCGCATCGGCCGACGACGGCGCGGCATCAAAGAGACAACGGCGACCTGGGCGGGCTGCGGGTGGTGATTGTCGTGTGGTGTTTCTGGTTGTTGGGGGCGTGGGCGATGGCGTGGGTCAGTGACACGTCGGTGCCGCGGGTGCGGTGGATGTTGTTTGCGGGGTTGATGGGTTTGATGCTGGTTTGGCCGGCGTTTCGTTTGAGCGAGCGGGTCGGGCCGGGGCAGATGGGTCGTAGCGCGGCGCAGGTGCTGCTGGACTGGCTGGCGCTGGTGTCGGTGTACCAGGCGGTGATCTGGTCGCTGCACCTGATGGCGTACTGGCCGCTGGTCCGCGGGCTGTGGCTGGACGCGGCGGTGCTGGCGTGGTCGCTGTTGAGCGCGTTGATAGTGGCGGTGGCTCGGCTCTGGCCAGGCGGCTCGGCGCGGATCGTGGGAATGCTCGTGTGTATCGCGCTGGTCTTTGCCGAGCCGGTGGCGGTGTGGGTGTCGATCGTTTCCGGCAGCGGCGGCTGGTCGATGCGGGTGAGTCCGGTGCAGGCGATGTGGGAGTTGACCGGCGTGCCGGTGACGCGGGTTATCGCTCCGTGGGATCGGCAGATCCTGCTGATCGCGTCGATCGCCCTCGGCGGCTGGGCGTCGCTGGGGGTGTGGGCATTAGGTGCGGCGTTGATGCGGCAGCGGCATGCGGTGGCTGGTGCCGGCCGACTGTCATCGGACTAAAGATTGAAGCATTCGAGGAGCATGGCCAAGCCTGTCCCGCCGGGGACTTGCTACAATCTACGGGCCGGTTTCCACGCCGGTCAAAGACACCGTTGCCCGCCGACGCGCCACGCCCAGCGTGGCGTGGTTCGTTGCGGGCCTGACCGTTTGATCGTTTGAAAGGCAACGACCATGGAATTCATCACCCGCGAAGAAAAGGCGGTCCTCCAGAAGAAGTTGGACACGCTCCTGGCCAACCGAGCGGTACTCGCCCAGCGGATCGCTGAGGCCCGGGCCCAGGGCGACCTGAAGGAAAACGCCGACTACCACGCAGCGCGTGACGACCAGGGTCTTGAGGAAGCGGAGATCCGCCGACTCGAGGAGCGTATCGCCAGCGCGCAGGTGGCCGACGACATCGACAAGCCCGACGACATGGTGTTCCTGGGCACGACGGTCAAGTTGCTGGACAAGGACGACGAGAGCGAAGACCTGTACAAGCTCGTGGGCGAGGCGTCTGGCCGATTCGACGACGACGCGATCGAAGTCACCGTCGCCAGCCCGCTGGGGGCCGCACTGATGAAGGCCCGCGTAGGCGAAACCGTCAAGGCCGACCTGCCGCGCGGGACGAAGTATTTTGTGGTGGTGGAGATTGTGTAGGTGTTAGGCGCTAGGGCTTAGGGCTTAGGGCTTAGGGCTTAGGGATCAGGGGCACTCGATGCACTGCCGTGATTGCGACTACCCTCTGAAAGCACTCACAGTCAACCGCTGTCCGGAGTGCGGGCGTGAATTTGATCCCGACAATCCACGCACGTATCGGCCTCTGCCGGATTTCCAAAGACGGCAACTGGCAGCCAAAGACCTTCGATCGATGATGTGTCTTGTCGTGCCCTGTGCACTAATCTTCGCTACGTTATTGCTACTTGATATGCTCGTTTTATCCGGCGGATTCATGCGATATTCCGGTTGCTTCTTTTGGCTCACGATAGGGGGCACCGTCATATCTATTTTTCGATACATCCGAATCAGACGTGGCTGGTTCCCAGATCGCAGGATGTGATAAACGCCGCGATAGTTGCGCGGCGTTTTTCTTTGCTTTTCCCTAAGCCCTAGCGCCTAACACCTACTGCGGATCACACACCAACCGGATACCCGTGAAATAGAAGTCGCGGTACCAGAACCGGCTCTTGGGTTCCTGGGGGTAGGTTTCGTTCCAGATTTTCTGGTCTTCGACTTCTTTCCACTCGGCGGTCAGCGCGACTTCATCGAGGTCCTGCATGAAGTGGCCGCCGCGGACCAGGCGCTGGGCGCCGGTGTCGGTGACCCACTCGGCCGCGTTGCCGAGCATGTCGTAGATGCCCAGCGCGTTGGGCTTCTTGCTGCCGACCACGCCGGTGAGCCAGAGGAACGGCGGGTCGAGCTGTTCCTCGGCGTTATTCTTGAAAACGCCCTGCTCAAAGAGCACTTCACGGCTGTCGGGGATGCCGCCGCCGAGCTTCAGCGCCGTCTGCCACTCGGCATCGGTCGGGATGCGGAAGCTTCGGCCGGTCTGTTCGCTGAGCCACTTGGCGAAGGCCTCGGCGGTGGTTCGGCTCATGCTGACGGCCGGCCGGTTGCCCAGGCCGAGCTTGAGCTGATCGCAGTCTTCATAGAGCGGGCTTGGCCGGAGGTTCTGCTTCTGCATGGAGGCGTAGGTGTTGGCGTCGATGTCCGAGCCGTAGGCCCAGTTGTAGAACATCGCCCAGGTGACTTCCTTGCTGGCCATATAAAAGGGCGCGACGCCGGCCGCGGCGTCGCCGGGCACGAGCACCATGTCAAAGGGGATCGGCTCCTTGCCGGGGTACTGCACCTTTTCGGTGAAGGACTTGGGCAGGTTGGCCACATCGACCTGCGGGGTTGTCGCCGTCGTGCCGACACCGCTGGCGATCTTGCGCTCAAGGCTGTCGAGTTTGGCGCTGATCATCGCGAGCTGGTTGGTGAGTTCTTCGTTGATTTTCTGCTGCGCAGCGATCTGCGTGCCCTGCTCGCCGAGCATCTGGGCGATCGCATCGATCGACACGCCGGCGTTGGGGCTGGCCTTGACGACGGCGGTGATCGCGACGGCATCGTCAACCTCGGTCAGCGGGATCGCCTTCACCGGCTCGATACCGTAGGCAGACCGGCTGATCGAGAACTTCGCATCGATGACGACTTCCTCGCCACTAAAGCTGATCTTCGCGGGGATGTCCAGCGCCTGCGTCTTGCCGTTGAGATCGAAGCTGCCCTTGATTGTGTGCGTTACGCTGTCGTTGCCGGAGACCGCGACGAACTCGGTGGCGGTGTACACGGCGTTGGGGTGGTCGGCGTAGTTGAACCACGACTCGCCGGCGGTCAGGCCCTTGCCCTTACCGAGCACGGTGTTGATGAGTCCGCCGGGCGCGGGCTGTTCGCTGCCGTAGGTGTTGAAGCTCTCGATGAGGATGTTGACTTCCAGAGCCTTGATAGATTTGGCCTGCGGGTTGTAGACCACCGCCCCACCGAGGCTGGTCCACGTGCCGTCGAAGTCGTGGCGGGCCCCGGCCTGGACCTTGCCGGTCTCCCAGATGAGTCTGGTGTTGCCGCCCTTCAGTTCGTTGGCCAGCGGCGCGACAACGTCGCCGGCCTTGGCGTCGGGGCTGTAGCCGGCGACCTTAGTGAGGTCCGTTTCGACCTTGCTGTCGATCGCGGTCACCGGCTGGTTGTCGATGGCGGTCTTGAGCGCGTAGCCGCCGATACCAACCCCCGCGACACCGGCGAGCAGGGCCAGGGCAATCACCACACCAATCAGAACATTCTTCATCACGCGTTCCCGTTACATGGGCAAAAGACAAAAAACAACCCGGTCGTCGCCGGGTCAGCAAGCAGAACATTATAGGGGATCAAATCAAGGACGGGTAACTAAGCAGAGATATTACGGCCGATGTTTTGCGTCCAAAGCCCACGCCGTCACGGCGTGGGCTTCGGGGCGTTTTTTCTGAATATGCGTATCAGGCCGGGTTGACCAGCGTCCTTCGCTCCTGCCCGGTTCGGGCGTAGGATAAGCCAAGTGATCGGAGTGCTGTGCTATGCGGATGACATCGTGTTTGCTCGTGTGGTTGGTCGTGTGGGCGGGCGTTGCCGTGGCGGGCGAGCAAGCTCAAGCCCCCTCGCCGGCTAAGCCGCAAGCGGCTTTGGAGTTTGCCGACGCGGTCGCTGGGCGTCTTGGCGTTACGCGCTATGAGTTTGACCGCAAGCTCATGGGCACAGCCTGCCGCATTACCGTCTTTGCCGACAACGAGAAGGAAGCGGCCGCGGCCGCCGACGCGGCGTTTACCGAGATGGCCCGGCTTGAATCGATCATGAGCGACTACATCGAGTCGTTCCCCGATTCCGAACTCTTGCAGCTCGCCCAATTCGCCAGCGAAGACCCGAAGGACGCTCGCCCCGTGTCGGACGATCTTTGGCCGGTGCTGGTGCGGTCCGTGGCGGTGCATGGCGCGACGGACGGCGCGTTTGATATCACCGCCAAGCCGTTCACGAACATGTGGCGGACCAGCCGGGAGCGCCAGGAGCTGCCGCCTAAGGAAGCGATCGAAAAGATGCGTGAGTTTGTCGGCATCGAATACCTGCACCTGGATAAAGAAAATCAGACGGCTCGGCTATCCAAAAAAGGCGCGTGGCTGGACCTGGGCGGAATCGCCAAGGGATTCATTGCGGATCGCGCGCTGGATGTGCTCAAAGAAAAAGGCTTGACGATCGCGCAGGTCCAGGCCGGGGGCGACATGGCGCTGGGCGATGCCCCGCCGGGGCTGGAGGGCTGGCCGATCCACGTCGCGGATTTTCCGCCACGGAAACTCGGCGAGGGCAAAGAGACCGAGCAGGGCTTGTCGTTCTGGCACAAGAACGGCGGGGTGTCGGTCTCCGGCGACGCGTTCCGCTTTGTCGAGATTCAGGGCGTTCGCTACTCGCATGTCATCGACCCGCGCACGGGCCTGGGCGTGACCGGCAGCCGGTACTGCTGCGTCAAGGGCCCCAGCGCTTTTGCCACTGACGCGGCGGCGACGGCCGGTTGCATCCTCGATGAAAAAGCGTTCGACCAGGCGCTCAAGAAACTCAGCGAGATCGAAGGCCCGCTGGAGGGCTGGCGGTTTGAAGGGGCGTCGCAAGCTAAGGAAGCGGAATAATTCAAACAGCCGCTAAGGGCTCCGGACGAGAGAACTACAGGCCCTTCCAAACATAAGACACCCTTCGCAAGAACAGGACGCCTGTCAACGCGTCCGGCGTCCGTAGGCCGCCGGCTATTGTTTCGATGACGCCGGGCAAAATAGGTCAAGCGTTCACAACATTATTCAGTTTATTCAGGTTCCCGGCCGGCAAGCGGCCGGGGCACCCACTTTTTACATGGTGGAACAATATGTAGCCTCCCCGCGTCCAAATAAACACAGGCCCGCGCGTGTTATGTGCCGTGTGCGGGCGTGGATTATGTCGATGACTTCTTCGTAGGTCCGACCTGATGACCTATAATGAAGGTGTCCAACCCTGCCTCACCCTGCCCGGAGTTTTGCCATGAACGGCTTGAGCAACCTGCCCCGACTGACCACCGCCGCCCTGCTGGCCGCTTTCACCTGTGCCTCGGCCGTGGGCCAGACCCAGGTCCAGGATGGGGCCGCCCATGACGCCAACCAGCAGGTCGGCTCCGGCGGGTACAACCAGGCTGGCGAGCAGGTCGACTACAGCACGCGGAACCTGCTCATCACCGGCCAGGTCGGTGGCGGGCGATCCTTCCAGGGGGCTGTCGACTACTCCGCCGCCGGCCAGTTCCAGGGCGGGCTCGGCAGCGACTCGCTCTTTAACTTCCAACGCGACAGCGTCTACTCGGCACTAGGTGATGGCAACATCCAGGCCCGGCAGTACGGCGACCGCGTCATCGTCACCCGGGCCACCACCTCCATCCCCGGCTACAGCGCCGGTGCCGGCTATGCCCTCTCCAACCAATCCCTCTACGATCCCAACTCCGGAACGCTCAGCTTCCGACAGTCCGGCGGCGGGCTCGTCGCCATCACCGGCCTGACCGACTCCGGCTCGCTCCGCGCCGCAGTAGGCAACTCCCTGGGCCTGATCCGAACACCCCAAGGCCTCGTCAGCATCGACGCCTCGCCGCTGACAGGCATCAGCTACAACCCGCTGGATGTCAACACCGGCCTCAATAACCTCAACCCGCCCGCCGTCGAGCCCACCACCCAGCCGGACCCCGAAGACCTCACCACCAACCCGCTGGACCTGTCCCCCACGCGGACCATCGATGGCTCAACGAATACGCAGAGCACCGATGAAGTCGTCGATCCCGCCCTGCTGGACCTGCCCGAAGACCCGCTGACCGTCACGCTGGGCATGCAGGTGCAGTCGGCCCTGGCGCTGCAGATCGCCGGCCGAGTCGACAACAACATCCCCAACGCCCAGGCCCTGGAAATCCGTAGCCAACTCTTCGCGGACGCCCAGCAGCAGCCGGGCCAGCCGCCGCAGGCACCGCAGAACCCTTACGACAAGCTCATCGCCGACATCCTCGCTCAGTCCCAGTTGCCGCCCGAAGAGATCGAGGACAACCCCGATCAGCCGGCCGAGGACAACCGACCGCGCTGGCAGCAGATCCTCGAAGAGCCCGACCAGGCGGTGCTCGACGCCAAGCTCAAGTCCCGCGAGGTGGCGCTGCGTATCTCGCTGGGCATGGTCGATGCCGACGGCAAGGTCGACTTCACCAAGCCCCTGCCGACCATCGACGCCGAGAGCGAACTGGGCAAACTGCTCAAGGACCTGGACTACGACCTGCCGCGTGTGAGCACGCTGGCGGGTGTGGATGAAAACCGCATCAATACGCTGCTGACCCGTGGCGAACAGGAGCTCAAGGCCGGTCGCTACACGATCTCCGAAAGCGTGTATCGGCAGGTCCTGCGCGAGACCGGCGACAACCCGCTGGCCAAGGCCGGCCTGATCCACAGCCAGATGGGCGCGGGCATGATCCGCTCGGCCGCGTTCAACCTGCGGGGCCTCTTCTCCGATCACCCCGAGCTCATCGCGCTCCGCTACGACACC
>JBGSTE010000426.1:0-5241 GCA_041736655.1 Phycisphaeraceae bacterium
GTGATCACATGTGTGAGTGTCACGTCGTCGGTGTCTGGCGTCCTGCCGTGGTCCTGAGGATCTCCGATCCGATCACGATGCTTGTGTAGCGGTCGGGAACGCCCCGAGTCGCCGTGTGCTCACCGGCCTGTCTTCCTGGTCCCGTTGCCCGTCGGCCTTCCTTTGCCGGGCGGGGCGGGCCAGTTAGCTTGCGTGACTCGAACCGCGGAGTTGAGTCACGCAACCGGATCACGCATCCCGCGTGGTCCCGGCTGGCTGCCTGAGCATTTTCGGTGGCGGTAACTGTTTTCCGCCACCTGGGACCCAAACGCGACTTATCGGAAGCGTTTTTGCCTTGCGGGTCCCGAGCCATCCCTTGGCCTAGTCTCCAATCGTCACAACCCCTACGCGCCTTAAGCGCCCCACACCTGTCAGAACCAAAAAAGTTTGCATAACCGCGCCAAACCCTCCTGGCCGCACAAAACGCAGGGTTTGACAAGGGTTATCAGGAACTCAAAAAAAATAAAAAACCCCCGACACGGTTCGGGGGCTTGTGCAATCCAGAGTTTGACTCGTGTTCATCACTGAACCGGGATCGAATCGATGCAATATTGAAGCGTGCCGCTGACCGGAAGCCCGTTCCAAGGCCCGGAGCCTGTGTAGGTATACGAAGTCCAGGGGTCGACAAACTCCACGTGGCCATCGGCGAAGCTGACGTTGCTCCCGCCACTAGCCATGGCATCGCTGGCACCCAGGTTTCTACTGGTGAAGCTGAGGGTTGTTTTGTTCCCACCGATCCGCCCGTGGAAGGTGGCAAAGCTGTCCCCGTCAGTGGTTTTGTACACATTACGGGCGATCATCGTGCTGTCCTGCATCGGATGAGTGTTAAGCCCAAGCACGGGGAAGGTGTTCTCTTCGCAGACGACCTCCATGTGGCTCGGCTGCCCGATGTCGTCCAGGGTTTCAAGCTTCTCGGAGGTCTCGAAGATCTTGCGGCCGATGTTCCAGTTCATTGAGTAACTGCGAACTAATTTGCTCCCCTTCCACGCCCCTAAATACGACTCGGACCGGCTGGGCATCATGTCCGCCGCGACCGGGCACAGGTATAGCGCGTTGTCAAGGGTGTAGGGGAACAAGGTGCCCGCTTCGGTCGCTGTCGTCAAGGTGGGGTCAATTCGAGGGAAACTGGGCTCTCCGTTAGGACCCGTGCCGCTGTTCCACACCCACTGGTCAGATTGGGGGAACCTCCCCTTGTTGTCGCCGGCAAACGAAGCCTCGGCGATCCCCAGTTGCCGAAGGTTGCTGCGACAGCTTGCGTCCTTGGCCGTCTCCACCGCCCGACTCAGGGCCGGCAGCAGGATCGCGATCAACAGCGCAATGATCGAGATCACCACCAGCAGTTCAATCAGCGTGAATGCGTGTCGGATGTGCCTCATGTCAGACTCCTTCGGGGCCAAACGTCGTGACGCTGGCTATGGGATGCAACGTAGGTGAGCCATAGATTCGGATCGACAGGTTTTGATGCAGGGCAATGAGCAGTTGGAGTGATCAGACTTCTCGTATCGCAGGTACTGCGCAACATTGTATCCGAACCGATCCGAGGAATCGTGTAAATCTCTCGATGAAATGCGCCTCTAAGCAAGGTGGCTCGGGCTGGAAGCACGTCATCAGGTCCAGGCCTGATGTCCGGTCAGCTACTCACTGCACAAGGAAAGTCGTTGATGATTGAAGAAAAAAAACCCCCGCCGGTGGGCGAGGGTTCTTGAGTGAGCGGGATCCATCTTCGGGTTAGAGCAGTGACAGGGCCGAGCCGCTCTGGTTGTTGGCGATGCCCAGGACCTGGTTGGCGGCGGCCACGAGGACCTGGTTGCGTGCCAGCTCGGCGGTGGCTTCGGCGAAGTCGGTGTCGCGGATCGCCGATTCGGCCGCTGAGATGTTCTCGAATGCGACGCTCAGGGAGTTGATCGTCGATCCGACGATGTTCTTCTGGAACGCGCCGAGTCGGCCGCGGGTACCGGAGACTTCCTTCAGGGCCTCGTTGATGACCGACTGGGCCTTGGTGAGGTCGCCGTCGACGACGTTCAGATCGCCGGACGAACCCAAGTCGTCGAGGAAGAAATTCTTCGTGCCGTCGTTGTACTTGCCCAGTTCGCGAGCGGCGAAGTTGCCGATGCCCAGGGTGACCTGGTTGTTGAGGTTGACCTCGGCTCCGAGGTTGAACTCGGCCCCGCCGCCGTAGATCGTGCCGGCGGAGATCGTCGCCGCGGCCTGAGCACCTGCCGTGGTCAGGGTGATCTCGGCTGACAAGGCGTCGCTGGCGACGCTGAGCTTCTTGCCCTGCCCGCGTGCGGCGATGCCGTTGATGGTGCCTCTGATATCCTGTCCTTCGTCACGGATGGCGGCGGTGATGGCGGTGAAGTTGGTCGTGCCGGCGGTTCTGCGGATGTCGGTGTCGTTGGCGGACATCTGGACCACCAGGCCGGCCTGACCGCCACGGTTGGTGATATTGAAGGAGACGAAAGCGTCCGAGCCAAACGCGGTGGACTTGAGTTCCAGGTAGGAGCCCGAGGCCACGGCCGAGACGCCGGTGACGGCCTTGAAGGTGTTGATCTGGGTGGCGATGCTGGCGATGGTTGCACCGGAGCCGAAGCTGAACTCACGGGTGCCTTCGGCGCCGCCGAGTTCAAAGACGAAGGACGAGACGGCGCTGGTGAGGTTCAAAACCGTGCCCAGCGAGAGGAACAGGCCGGCGTTCTGAGCGGATTGCGTGACCAGGGCCTGCACGGCGACGTTGGTCGAGCCGATCTTGGCGTCGTTGATCTTCAGGTTGTCGACGGTGGCCGCGACGCCAGAGACCTGGAAGTCGAAGTTGCCGTTGAGGAGCTTGGTGCCCTGGAAGCTGGTGGTCGAAGCGATGCGGTCGATGGTCGCGAGGATGTTGTCGATCTGGAGCTGGTTCGCCTCCTTTTCCTCGGTGGACAGGCCCGCTTCGTTGGCGGATTGGCCGACGAGCGACTGGACTTCGGTCAGCAGGGAGTTGATCTCCTGCAGGCCGCCTTCAGCGGTGGCGACGAACTGCTCGGCGCGTTCGGCGTTGCCGATCGCGGCGGTCAGCGCGGCCTTTTCACCGCGCAAGACTTCGCTGGCGATCAGGCCTGCCGGGTCGTCCCCGCCGCGGTTGATCCGTAGGCCCGTCGACAGGCGTTCGAGGCTCTTGGAAAGGGCGGCGTTCTGCTGCCCGACGATCCGCTGGGCGACCAGGGATTGGATGTTGTTGTTGATCCGGCTCATCTCATTACCTCCGTTGCGCTGGGGGCCGGCGACAGGCCGGTCTATCCCACATTCCTGTCTGCCTGGCCCACGCGACCCCATGCCTGGGCAGCATTCGGACGCCGGCTCTTGCCGAACATCCAAGGACCGGTCGGCGACACACCGCTCGGCTGAATCGTCCATCGACGCCGTACTTAAGCCGGTCCAGCCCGCACGCTCAGTTTTGCACTCCCGACCCGGGCAACCCGTGGCACATCCGGCGCAGACCGCACACCCGGTACAGATCAACACCCGATAACGTTGTTTTGGGAGTAGGGAGTAGGGAGTAGGGAGTAGGGAGTAGGGAGTCGGGAATATGCCTCAGGACTCAAATCACAAGCAAAAGATGAAGCCGGTCTTGAGCGCAGCGAAAATCGGGATCAAAACCCCAAACCCCAAACCCCAAACCCCAATACCCCCGCTACACCGCCCCATCGCGGCCGAGCATGCGCTCCAGGTCACGGATGTAGGCATCCTTATCATCCCCAGCTTGCCTGAGCTTGGCGCTTCTTAATAAAGACTTGACGCGGGTCAAGAGTTCCAGCTTGTTGACCGGCTTACTGAGAAACTCGTCCGTGCCCGCCTCGACGCCACGCTCGATGTCGCCCAACTCATTGAGGGCCGTGACCATCATGACCGGGATCTCAGCCGTCGCCGGGTCGGCCTTGAGCTTTCGGCAGACCTCAAAGCCCGACATCCGGGGCATCATCACGTCCAGCACCACCAGGTCAGGCTTGACCTGGCCTTGTGCGATCATTTCCAACGCCTGAACCCCGTTATACGCCGCGCGGACCTCCACCGGCATCGACTCGAGGTAGGCCTGCAACAGCTCGACGTTCTGCTCGTTGTCGTCAACCACGAGGATGACCGAGCCCGTCGGGTCAAAACCCGCATCGGTCGAAGCGGCAGTCTGTGGGTTCATATCCATGCGGGTCTCCTGATCGGTCGGGGTCATTCTATCGCCAGACAGAACTCGGGGAACACCAAGACGCCCCGGACAGGGGGCTGTCGCACCTGAGTCAGATGCGATGGCCCTGAACCGCGCCCAACCCGCGTTGCCGACATGCCCTTAATGGGGTATAATCAAGGGTTACACGCACAGGCACAGCCGGTCCCCGGCAGCCGACCGATGCGAGCCATCAAACCCCCGCCTGCCCGGAAAAGCCCACCACGATGAGCAAGACCGCCTACCCCACTCGCCTGCCCTGGCAGGATCGCTGGACTGAGCCGACGCTCGAGCAGTTGATCGACCCGATCAAGGTCAAGGAGACCCATCACAAGGCCCTGACCGCCATCATGGCCGGGCTCGATGGCTTTGAGGGTATCCAGCGCCGCATCATCTGGGCCGGCGACGGCTGGCAGTGGTGCATCGAATACGTGCTGGAAGGCTGTCACCAGACCGGCCCGGACAACCCGGACGCCATGGCCTACATCGTGCCCGACCCCGAGCAGCCGACCATCGCCATCCCGCTGCTGGATGAACACATCGAGCAGGTCCCGCTCCGCCGTGTCAACCGCTTCATCCGCGACCAGATCCGCTCATCCAAGTGCGCGGTCAACATCCACTGGTGCAAGTGGTCGCCGTCGGCCCAGACCGAGGTTGACCACCTGATGGACCTCATCAAGCGTAAGTGGAAGATGCTGACGGGCAAGAAGAAGTAAACCGAGCCTCGCCCAGAGCATCGGCGGTGTTGAACGATTATCCATCGCGGTACAAGACCGCAGACAACGTCTGCGGTTTTTTTATAAATCCTCAAACTTCGCTTCTGATTCTCCTTGACCTTTGAGCCGGCGCGCCGATAATAGGTTTGTCGGCAAGAACGGCGTCGCGGCGAGGCGGGAGAACCCCGAACCAGGCGACGCACGGGCGAGCCGGCCGACTCCGCTGTGGGTGTGTGCACCACCCACGCCGGCGCTTGAGTTCTCAGTGTCAACGCCGACGCTGAGCGCAGC
>JBGSTE010000455.1:0-13444 GCA_041736655.1 Phycisphaeraceae bacterium
GTGACGCGATGGCCCCCGCCCTCGGGGTGGTGCAGGGCGATGAGCGCGGTGCCCCGGCGTTGGCGCAGGGCGATCTGGGGCGGTTCGAGGTTGATCGGCGACTCGCAGAGGGCCAGGAGCATGAACGCGGCGGTGAGGTGTTTGGGCTTGCCGGGCTCGGGCAGGGCCTGGGGTTCGAGCTTTTCGACGAGGCTGAGCACGCGTTTGACACGGGCACGCATGGATTCGCCGGCGGCCTGTGCGTCGAGCTGGACACGGGCGTGGCGGGTCAGGGCGTAGCAGAGCAGCGCGACCTGGCGTTCATCGGACCACTCTGGGTCGTAGCGGTCCATCGAGGGCTGGAAGGTGCCGCGGACCATGACCTTTTTCGTTGGGTTTTCCTGCAAAATGAGCTGGTCGAGGAAGCGGGCGACGCGTTCGGCCAAGCCGTCGATGGTGCGGCCGTCGACGACCTGCTGCTGGAGGATGACGTTGCCGCGAACGAGGTCACGCATGGGTTGAGCGGGGCCTGGCCTGACCATGTGGAGGACTTCGAAGCGCTGGAGCGATGGGCCATCGGCGCGGGCGATGCGTTGGAGGTCGTCTGGCCCAAAGCCCTGAGTATCGAGCATGCGGAGGATGAGGCGAACGGGCGAGGTGTTGCGCGAGAGTTCGGTGGCGGGCCAGGCGTAGTCCGGCTCGCCGACGAGCGGGCTTGAGAGCCGCAGGCCATGGAAGCCCGGCGCGAAGGTGGCGAAGACCGCGCCGGCGTCGCCATCCAGGGGCAGGACGATGGACTGGAGGTTGTGGCCAAGCTGGATGTCCACCTGCACACGCTGCTGGGTGGCGATGAGGGCCTGCTTGAAGAGGTCCGGGTCGTTGATGCCCAGCTCTGCGGCGCGCTTCATCTGCTTGTCGCGCAGTTCGTCGAGCGCCTGTCGCGTCGCTGCGGCGAGGAGTTGCGGCAGTTGCACGGCAAGCCCGGGCTGGTCGATGGCGCTGGCGACATCGGCCCGCAGTGCCTGGCCTCGGCCGAGCACTTTGCCGGCCTCGCGCAGGGTCACGTAAACCCCGAACAAGCCCGTCACCGGGCGGTCGGCCAGGTCCGCATCCTTGGGCACGCCCTCCTCGGCCCGGACCCACTCCTGCACCCAGTTGAACGCCGCCTCGGCGTCCTCGTAGGCCAGCGAAGGGGCCTGAGCATCCTGACCCGCAGCCGAGCCCGCAACGAGCAGCACCAGGCCCACCACTAGGTGGTAGACCCTGTTGCGTCGAAGCATCATCCGGCCGGGGCAGGCCCCCCTGCTTAACACGTCGCTAAGTTGCAATCTATTAATTTTCATGGCTTTATAAATTTTTGGTTATTTCCCCCAACTTTTCCGGACCTTGGGGTATGCTTGAGCAGATCGCCGTTCAGGAGCCCCTGCATGTTCCACCTGATGTTCAAACTCAACGACGTCCAGGCCAACCACCGCAAGAAGATCATCATCCTGACGCTGCTGACGTTCGTCGCCCTGTGCTAAGCAACCAGCATAGCCGATGGCTGGCCAAATCGGTCGATCAATTCAACACAAGCGTGTAAAAAAGCACCGCGGTCAAACGCGGTGCTTTTGTTGGTGCAATTGCGGATGATGGAGGCGGCGTAGAACATGCTTCGCCCGATGCTTTCTCGTTCTCGTTCTCGTTCTCGTAATCGAACGATCAAAAGACTTTGGTTCGATTACGACGACGATTACGAGAACGAGAACGAAAACTCTCAGAACGCGTTACGTTGTCCGCTACACCTTTACATCTCATCACCCCAGCGACGGGTCGAGCTTCTTGACCACCTCAACCAGTTCGGCGACGTGTTTGGCGCTTTCGTCCATCAGTTTCTTTTCACCTTCATTGAGGTCGATCTCGATGATCTTCTCGACGCCGTCCTTGCCAAGCACGGTGGGTACGCCGACGAACAGGCCCTTGATGCCGAACTGGCCGTTGCAGTAGGACGCGCAGGGGAGGATGCGTTTCTTGTCCTTGATGATGGCTTCGACCATCTGGACGGTGCCCGAGGCTGGGGCGTAATAGGCGCTGGTGCCCATCTTGTTGACAATTTCGCCGCCGCCCTTCTTGGCGCGTTCGACCAGTTCGTTGAGTTTCGCTTCGCTGATGAACTGCGTGACGGGGATGCCGGCGATGTTGGTAAAGCGTGGCAGCGGGACCATGTCGTCGCCGTGGCCGCCCAGCAGGAGCGCGTTGATGTCTTCGACGCTAAAGCCCGTTTCCATGGCGATGAAGGTCTTAAAGCGTGCGACATCGAGACAGCCGGCCTGGCCGACGATCTTGTTGGTCGCAAAGCCGGTGGCCTTCCACGCGGTGTAGACCATCGCGTCAAGCGGGTTACTGACGATGATGACGACCGCATTGGGCGCGTGCTTCCTGATGTTCTCGCTGACGGACTTGACGATCTTCACGTTGGTGCCGATGAGGTCGTCGCGCGACATGCCGGGCTTGCGCGGGATGCCGGCGGTGACGACGACGACGTCGGAATCGACGATGGCGGCGTAGTCGTCGGTGGCGGTAATGTTGGCGTCGAAGCGCTCCATCGGGCCGCACTGCGCCAGGTCGAGCATTCGGCCGTCGACGGCGAGCATCGAGCTGCCATCGTCAAGCGTTCGGCGGACGTCGACGGCGACGATGTCGCCCAGTTCCTTGGCGGCCGACCAGAGTGCGACGGTGGCGCCGACGTTGCCGCCGGCACCGATGACGGAGATTTTTGCTCGCTTGGGCATGGGTTTTCCTTAAGTTCGTTTGCGCGGCGTAGCCGCGTCGCTGCGTGGGTGTAGTTCGTGGTGAAGACGCTACTTCGTTGCGTGTGGATTGTAACGTCGGTCGGTTAGCGCCTCATCCAACATGGTCAGGGGGACAGGCATTCTTGCCTGTCATCGAGCCCAAGTCCTCAGAGACCTTGGCTTGGGCTACGCCGAAGACAGACAGGAATGTCTGTCCCCCTGTTGTCAGGCGACTTAGTGCTCGGTGGGTTTGCCGCCGCCGAAGATGGTGAGCACCAGCAGCAGGACGAGCGGCGCGAGGACTGCCAGCAGCGTCATCACCAGGCCGGCATCACGGTGCTTAAGCCAGCTCGCCTTGATCAGGTGCGACTCAGGCGCCTGCGCGAAGTCCATCGCGGGGCCTTCGCCGCTGTCGGGCCACTTCATCGCCACCAACTGCGCGGGGGTAAAGGGCTGGCGTCGGGCCTTGGTCAATTCGCGGACTTTTGCGACCACCTCGGCATCGACCGGGCTCGCGCGGTTGTTCAGTTCGGCGCTGCGGATATAAGTCAGGATGTCGGCGATGTCCTGGTCGTTGATCGGCACATCCTTGAAGGGTGTCATGGCGTTCTGGAAGGAGTAGAGCTTTTTCTCGCCGTTGACGGTGACAAAGATGTCGCCCGTTAAGCCGTTGAGCACGATCGCGGCGAGCATGTAGGGGCTGCCCTGCTGGACCCAGTCGGCCCCGGCCAGGGGCGGCGCGGTGCCTTCCTGCCCGATGCCAACGTCGCCGTGACAGGTGATGCACTGGGCACCATACAACGCCCTGCCGTTCTCGATCCGCGCGGCCAGTTCCGCAGAAATCAGCGTCTTTTCCCAGACAAACACGTCATTGAGCTGTGCGACCAGGTCGGCGATCGGCTCGGGCGGGCTGGCCTGCCACTTCGCAAAGAGCGCGGGCTTACCGTCCAGCTCGGCGTTGTTGCCTCGGCTGGCTCGGCCGTCGACCATGCCCTGCAGGATCGAGCGCTGCGTGTCGGTGCTCGTGTCGGCGGCGGCCAGGCGATCGACCAGCAGCATCACGATGTCGCTGCGGTTCTGCTGCACAGCCTGCGAAGCGAGGTTGCCCAAAAGCGAGTCGCGCTGGTCCGCGAATTCCTTGGAGTCGATGAGTTCCAATAGCGAGCCGATGGTCAGTTCGCCATTCTTGATGGCGTTGAGCATCGCGCCGGTGAGTTCTTCTCGGATAGGCCCTTGACCGACCTTCGCGAGCATGACCGCTTCCTTGCCCTTGAGGCCGCTGATGATGGCACCGCGGAAGAACGCGTCGGCCCCTCGGCGATCAAGCACGCCCAGCAGCACGTCGTAGGCCTTGGGCGTATCGAGCGACGCGAGCACCCCGGCCGAGAACGCCAGTTGCAGGTCCAGCTCCCAACTCGGCTTGTCGCTGTAGCGCTGCATGAGCGCGACAAAATCAGCCGCCTCGGGCGTACCTTCAAATCGCTCGGACAGTCGCAGCACCTGCATGCGAACACGTTCATTTTCGGTCTCGCCCGCCTTGGCGAGCACGCTCGCTGCCAGCTTGTTCATGCCTTCGAGCGTCCACAGCGCGTGGATGGCGGCCTGCGGGTTGGCGTCGTTGGTGGCCGCCGCTTCCAAGAACGGGATCGACTCGGCATCGCTCCGCTGCACGAGCAGTCGCTGGGCGGTCTCGCGGTGCCAGGCGTTGGCGTGGCCCAGCAGTTTGACGAGGTCTTCGCTGCTGGCCTGCGACAACTTGGGCGCGGTGTGGTCGACGGGCTTACCCTTGTAGACCACGCGATAGATTCGGCCGTAGCCCAACGGCTGATCAAGCTGCCGGGCGTTGATCTGTCGGCGGAGGTAGTCGGTGATGTAGGTCTTGTGCTGGATCAGGCCGCGGTACATGTCGACCAGGTACAGACAACCATCAGGCCCGACGTAGGCGTTGACAAAGCGGTTGCGTTCGTCGGTCGACGCGAGGAATTCCTTGTTTTCGTAGGCCTGTTTCGCGGTCGGGCGCTCGCCGGTGTCGTTCGTCAGCACCACGCGCTTGAGCAGGTTGCCGGCCGGCTCGGGGATAAAGACGTTGTTGTAGTACTCAGCCGGGAACTGATCGGCGCGGTAGATCACCGGGCCGCACACGGCCGTCGCGCCCTTGAGCTTCCAGGTGTTGTGATCGACCACAGCGACCTGGTAGCCGCGGTTAACGCCCGGCGTCGGGTGGATCGGATAGACCTTCTCCGAGTCGGCACGCAGGATCGCGGGCTTGCTGAACTTGTAGTTGTCGTTGCGGAGCGTCGCGCTGGGCGGGAACAGCTCGTACTGGATCAGCACGGAGTTGGTGTTCGCCAGCAGTCGGCCGTCGTCGTCCTGCGTGATGCCCCACTGCCCGCGGAACTCGGTCGCGCCGGGGCGGTATCGGCCGGCGGTCTGTTTCCATCGGCGGTTGCTCTTGGCGCTGTAGTACCAGTTGTCCAGGCCGTACATGAGCCCGTTGGCCTGATGCTCGACGTTGCTCTTCTTGTCGCCGTTGTTGGAGTACTTGGGGTCGACGGTCTGCTGGAAGCCGGCCGTGCCGTCGGCGTTGATCTTGACGTAGTACAGCTTCTCGAAGTCGGCATAGAACAAGCCGCCCTTGGCAAAGGCGATCGCACGCGGCAGCACGATGTTGTCCTTGAACACCGTGTGCTTGTCCATCACCCCGTCGTTGTCGGTGTCCTCGAGGATGACGATCCGGCCGGTGGGCTCTTCTTCGCCCTTGCCGAACTGGTCGGGCATGTAGCCACGCATCTCGCAGACCCACAGCCGGCCGTCCTCGTCCCAAGCCATGCACACCGGGTCCTCGACCATCGGCTCGGCGGCGACGAGCTGGATCTCAAAGCCCTCTTCGATGACGAACTTCTTGAGCGCTTCCTGCGGGGTCAGCACCGGCGAAGGGGCGTTCATCAGCGCGTCGGGCGGGTTGATCGACTGGTCTTCATCCGCCGCAAGCGTTTGGACAAAGAACGCACTGACAAAAAGAGCCAGCAGCAGCCGCAAGGTGAGCAATCGCATCGGTGTCATAAAAGCGAGCCTGGGGGTAGGGATCACGCGGGGTCGAAGCTGTCAGAATCGACCCCGAAGCAGTCCCACATCTTACGCGCGATCGGCGGTTCGGACAGCCCAGGCGTGCCCTTGATCCACTAGGCCAGCGACAGGTGCAGCGTCATCATCGCCGGCTCGGGTCGCCGTAGCCGTTCCAGTAGCCGTTGTCGAGGTTGCCATCCTGGTCAAAATCATCGAGCGTCGCGGGTTCGAGCGACTCGGCGTGGCCGTCGGCGAAGCTGAATTCGCCGGTGTCCTGGCCGCGATAGCCGGGCATGGCCCGCCGGGTGCCGGAGGTGCCATAAAACCCGCTGGCCTTGCCGCTGCCGCGTGCGGAGGTCCGCGGCGGGTCGATGGCGTACTGGCCGTCGATGGGCTGGTCGTTGGCGTCCAGCACGCCGAAGGTGTCGCCGACGACCAGGGTCTGCGCGGTGTTGCTGACCGTCGAGGCCAGACGCCGGAACTGAGCCGCCGGCCGGGCGTTGCCCAAGTATTGATAGTTGTAGCCGTAGCCGCCGTGCTTGGTAAATCCGTCTGCGGGTTCAGGCAGGGCTGAGGACGCGTAGTTAGCTGTTGGATGGGCCGCGGCCTGGTGGGCGTCGACGGAGCTGGCCTGGTGCCAGAAGATTTTGGAGAGGACCGATTCCTGCAAGTCCAAGTGCGGGTTCTGGAAGACGGCAGTGCTTTGGATGCTGTCGTAGAGATAGTCTGCCCAACGTGGCTTGGTGCCGTGTGGCTGGCTGGAGAGGTCTGACGAGTGCCAGGGGTAGAGTTCCTTGCGTTCTGCCAGGTAGCTGGCCATCGCGATTGAACCGACCTGCCGGACGTTGGAGAGCGACTGGCTGTCCCTCGCCGCCGCCCGGGCTGAGCCCAGCGCGGGGAGCAGGATGCTGATGAGGATGGCGATGATGCTGATGACCACCAGCAGCTCGATGAGCGTGAAGGCGGGCTTGGATCGTCGGCTAAGGAGTCTCGGTGCGTTCATCGGGGGTCCTTTCGTTAGTCGCGCGGCGTGGCACGTCGCAGTTAATGAGATTGACTCTCATGAGCATAAACGATTGCAAAAGTTGTTGCAAGTCAATCTCAATTATCCCCGGAGACATGCCGCCGACCCACCCACCCTTCCGCATCAGGCTAGACTCACCGCCCCACGCAAATCGAGCCCACCACCATGCCCGACAACCTCCCCAGCCGACTGACCCCCGGCAACCACCGCGTCGCCATCGCCTGTGGCCGGTTTAACGAGTTCATCGTTGACCGCCTGCTCGTCGCCGCGCTCGACACCTGGGCCATGCTCGGCGGACAAGACGACCACGTCACCGTCGTCCATGTGCCCGGCTCCTTCGAACTGCCCGTCACCGCCCTGCACCTGGCCCAGTCCGGCAAGTACGCCGCGGTCGTGTGCCTCGGCTGCGTCATCCGTGGCGAGACCGACCACTACGACGCGGTCGTCGAACAAACCGCCAAGGGCATCAAAGACGTCAACGTCAAGACCGGCGTCCCCTGCATCTTCGGCGTGCTGACCTGCGACAACCTCGAACAAGCCATCCACCGCGCCGGCGCCAAACTCGGCAACGCCGGAAGATCCGCCATGATGACCGCCGTCGAAATGGCCAACCTCATCGAAACAATCAAAGCTTAAAACAGCCCAGGCCGAGGCCCAGGCCGCTTCAGCGGCCCGGTGCCTTAACTGCCTTACGCTTTAACACCCCCCAGCGTCCCACCCCTCACACATCACACATCACACCCCCCACCCCGCTCCAACTACACTACCCCCATGTCCACTCCCGGAAGTTCCCCCAACCGACGCGACCTGCGAAGACTTGCCATGCAGGTGCTCTACCAGCTCGACATGACCGCGCCCAAGCACAAGCCCGGCCACGGCCCGACCGTCCTGCCTGACGCCGACGACCTCGCCAACCAACTCGACGAAGAACACGACAGCCAGCCCACCCGCCGATTCGCCGCCGAACTGGCGATCCAAGCCTGGTCGATGCGAAACGACGCGGACGAAAAAATCGCCGAGCTCACCCCCGACTGGCCCACGCACCGACAACCGCCGGTGGACCGCGCGATCCTGCGACTGGCCTACTACGAGATGGTCTCGGGCCACGCCCCGGTCAAGGTCGCGATCAACGAGGCCGTCGAACTCTCCAAACAATTCTGCAGCGAACAGTCCCCGCCCTTCATCAACGGCGTGCTCGACAAACTCGCCAAAACAATCAACGCGCCGACACAGGAAGGTGTAGCGGGCGACGCGCAGCGTCCCGTGCCCGAACAACCCGCCGACGCGGACGCGTGGCTGGATGATGCGATGGAGAAGTGATCCATCATGGCACGCCAGATCGTCACTATCACGAAGATTATTCAAGGCATTGATAAAGAACTTGATGCTGTACTAGATTCGATCAAGAACGCGCAAGACCTATCCAAATTGGTTGGAGCACAACACTCTGGCAAAGGCATACTGTACTGGGCCTCCTATTATGACCCTTGGTCGATGGGTGATTCCTTTGATTTAAATCGCTTGAGCCTCAAAACTGAAGAGTTGTACGGAGATCTATTCAAAATCGACCTGCGATCTGAAGGCTGGGCTAAATTACCTACGAAGTCAAAGCGAAACGTTGGAGCAAGTAAAGAGCGATGGCTTTTAACTCACTTGCATGAAGCTTATCGTGCGTTCATTGACGAAAACGACCGTGCCATCCTCTTGCTGGGAAGATATGCATTTGGTGCCAGCATAAATGATTATGAATTGCTCGGCCGTTGATCGATCACTGCCCTACCCCCACCATGGCCCTATTCAAAGCCGTCTTCGACAAACTCCGCAAAGGCCTCTCGCGCACCTCCGAGGGCACGGACTCAGTCATCCGCTCGCTGCTCGTCGGCAAGCTCAGCCAGTAACCATCGGCCGGGTTTCAGCCTGCGACCATTCTCGAGGCACTTGCAGTTGCGGACTGGGCGCGATCTACTCAGGCATGAGGTTCTCCCTAACACGCGATTCTTGGGATGGATCGAGAGTTCTAAATGGTCAAAAATCTCCACGAAATAGCCGCAATTTTTCATCTTGAGCAACTCTGGAAAGATCCTGCGGCAATAGAATCAGCGACACTCCGTCAGTCATCAAGAACAATTGGGACCAATCATAAACAAACTCCTGTAAATGCAATTCAAGCTTTCCATCATTATCAATGGTATATCGCCCTCGTTCTTCAACGATGTCTAAACCATACTCAACAACGTGAACAATACCGTCAGGCAAAAAAGTTAATTCAAAATCACCGTCAGTACCAATCCACTTACCATCATGTGATCGGAACGATGCCGAACCATGACGCTCGATGTAGTTGAGCAAGTCATTTGATGTGCCTGGTTTGGCGTTTTGAAGCCCAGGCAAATCAGTCACTTTTGTTGCTTTAGCCGAGGATGTAGTCTCATTTCGACCACAGCCGCAACTGATTAGCATTGCTAAGAAGAGGAGTGTTATACGTCTGAAACTCATTCTAAACTCCAATACGGCTTGTGTCTTCCAGAACATACTCTACTCTACCCCCACCATGGCCCTTTTCAAAGCCGTCTTCGACAAACTCCGCTATGGCCTCTCGCGCACCTCCGAGGGCACGGACTCAGTCATCCGCTCGCTGCTCGTCGGCAAGCTCAGCCAGTAACCATAGGCCGGGTTTCAGCCGAAGACCATTCTCGATGCACTTGCAGTTGCGGACTGGGCGCGGTCTACTTATTTTCCAAAACTCGGCAACTTAATCTCGGGATCAACTGTGGGGCGAATATCAAATCGATGCTCCAGTTGATCCACAACTGGTTCGATCGGCTCGTCTCTTTGAACGGCACGAAATGGCCAATATCTTCCTATTTGAGCTATAACTTCTTCCGGCGGATCGCTATCTTCTGAAAAGTCAAGGCCGCCATGAGATGGAATCAGAAACAAAGACACCCCATCGTTTCTCAACAGCAGATTGGGCGGGCCAAATTCATAATCATACATCTTGATCACTAGTTCGCCTTGCTGATCTATCTTGTACTCTCCTTCGTACTTAAATAGAGCCACATCATACTCTACTAAAGTCACGCGGCCATCTGGCCTAAAGACAAATTCTGTATCATTATCCGACCCAATCCACTTCCCATTGAATGAACGAAAAACAAGGTCCGGGGATTCATCGAACAGTCGACTCAATGCATCGCCCGAGACAGGTTTTGATCGTTCGACCAGTTCCTGCCATTCCTGATCAGATTGGCTATGATCTGAATGATCGTCTTGGCAACCAGTGAACAGCACTGTGATTGTTAACGCTATGCTCAATACGTGAAGTGCCATCTTTGAAGCCTCAGCTTGTCTTGGCTGACATGTTAGCTACTCTACCCCCACCATGGCCCTATTCAAAGCCGTCTTCGACAAACTCCGCAAAGGCCTCTCGCGCACCTCCGAGGGCACGGGCTCGGCCATCCGCTCGCTGCTCGTGGGTAAGCCTTTGAGCCAGGAACTGCTGCGCGACCTTGAAAAGGCCCTGATCCAGGCCGATGTGGGCATCAAGACCGCCATCGAGCTGCGCAAGGACATCGAGGCCGGGTGGGAACGCTCGGAAATCAACAACGGCGACGACGCCCTCAAAGCCCTCAAAGCCCAGCTCGCCGCGTATTTCCCCGCCGAAGATCGCTCGCTGAATTTTGCTGACCCTGCTTCCGGGGGGCCAACCGTGATCCTCGTCTGCGGCATCAACGGCGCGGGCAAGACCACCAGCATCGCCAAGATCTGTAGCGCCCTGCGAAAGCAAGGCAAGAGCGTGCTGCTGGGCGCGTGCGACACCTTCCGGGCCGCGGCCGTCGAACAGCTCGAGGTCTGGTCAGCCCGGCTGGGCGTGGAAGTCGTCAAGGGCCAGCAAGGCGGCGACCCCGCGGCCGTGGCCTTTGACGCGACGCAGGCGGCGATTGCCCGCAAGGTCGATGTCCTCATCCTCGACACCGCCGGCCGACTGCACACCCAGTCGCACCTGATGGACCAATTGAGCAAAATCAGAAGAGTGGTTGAAAAGCAACTTCCGGGGGCCCCGCACGAGGTCCTGCTTGTCATCGATGCCACCACCGGGCAGAACGGCGTCAACCAGGCCAAGGTCTTCGCCCAGGCCACCGACGTCACCGGCATCTTCCTCACCAAGCTCGACGGCAGCGCCCGCGGCGGCATCGTCATCGCCATCCGCGAAGAACTGAACCTCCCCGTCAAGTTCATCGGCGTGGGCGAAACCCCCGACGACGTCCAACCCTTCGACCCGGCAAGCT
Organism: Phycisphaeraceae bacterium; assembly: GCA_041736655.1. GTDB lineage: Bacteria > Planctomycetota > Phycisphaerae > Phycisphaerales > Phycisphaeraceae > JAHQVV01. Next base: position 11,130 of record JBGSTE010000455.1, read on the forward strand.
TTGTCGAAGCCATGTTCGCGGTGTAGTAAGTTTGATTCGGTGAAGTTTGATTGGGTGAAGTGTGATTGGGTGAAGTGTGCAGCCTAAGGTGAGCCATGCAGGACGAAGTATCTCAACCGCATACGCCATCACCAGCAGCCGATCAGCAACCAGCGCATACAAGTCTTACTTCACCACATCGAACTTCACCAAATCAACCTTCAAGAGATATGTTCGGCGGCCCCTGGCTGGGCGTACTCGTCTTCGTCGTCATCGCCATCGCCATGGGCTGGGGCGTGTCGCGCTTATTTCATGCGATGGGTCAGGTCAGCGCGGAGCGAGACAGTCACGGCGATTCGCAGCATGACGCCTTTGATCCCGAGGAGGTCTTTGTCCTGCAGCGCGACCTGCTGCTGGGATACCTCGCCGACGGCCGAGTCACGCTGCTTCCAGCACGCGATGACCTGCCCGCTCATGCACCCGGCCGAAAACGCATGCCGACCCTCGAACAATTCCGCGACCAGCCCTCGGCCTATCCCGACCTCATCGGCATTGTGCAGCGTGATACCCGGGTGCGATTTGTCGAGGTCATCCAAGACCCGGACAACCCGCAGACTTCGCTGCTGGTCCTGGTCAGAATCATCGACGGCCCCTACGCACAGAAACAGCCCGTGCTGGGCATGCACCTCGAATCCGCCGATAGAGACCAGCAGACCGGCAGGACACGCTACCGGCCGCGAAACGACCTGTTCACGCCGAACCCACCCAACGCGGGGCCGGTACAATCCACTACGCCCTAAACAACAGGTAGGACAGGCATTCCTGCCTGTCACGGAACCTACAACTGGCTGGCGATACGACGACCTGCATCAACAACGAATCATGACAGGCTTTAAGCCTGTCCTACCCAGAGCCCAACCATGCCCGATCCCGGCGACGACAACCCGACACAGCAGACGCCGGGCCCGACGCCGCGAAAAATCCTCACGCCTTCGCGCGAGACTAAGGCCGCCGACGACAAGGCCAAGAAAAACAAAAAGCAGCGCCCCGAGCCCACCACCTTTGGCGGAAAGCTCTGGCACAACTGGGTCAAGCCCGTCGGCTCGGTCATCATCGTTGTCGTCCTCCTGCGCTCGACCCTCATCGACTGGAACGATGTCCCCACCGGATCGATGGAGCCGGAGATCCAGGTCGGCGACCGCATCGCGGTCAACCGCCTGGCCTACGGCCTGCAATGCCCGCTCACCGGGCCAACCATCGGCATCCCCTTCACACCCCTGCAATGGAACAACCCGCTCGACGGCATCCCGCAACTGGCCTGGGGCAGCGGCCCGGCTCGCGGCGACATCGTCACCTTCTGGAACCCCGTCACCAAGGTCCGCATGGTCAAACGCATCGTCGCGATCCCCGGCGACACGATCGCCATGACCGGCGGGAAACTCACCATCAACGGCACGGCCGCAACCTACACCGACGTCACCTCAACCCCAGCGCGACAAACACGCTTTGAAGTCATGGGCCCGTTCGGAAAGCAAGTGATCACCAAGGACCTCGAAGACCTCGAAGAAACGCTGCTGGGCGAAACACGCATCGTCCAGCAGATCAAGGAACGCTGGCTCACCGAGGCCTACCTGTTCGAGAAGCCCGGCGGCGAAAGGCAACTCATCACCGGCCCGAGCGTCACCGTCCCCAGCACGACCGGCCCAGCCGTCACTTTGCCCGTTCAGCAATTCCTGCAACTAAACCCGCAGATCAAACTGCTCGCCCAGTTCCGCGACGGCTCGCCACTGGTCGATGGCGTGCAGGTCAGCTACAACGAACTGGCCGCCGCGCTGCTTAAACCCTACGAGACCGGCAAAGTGGCCCAAGTGCTGAGCGCACTGGGTCTGTCGGTCGCGGGACACGAGCTTCGCATCAATGGCAAGGCTGTGCCCTTCGAGTTCTTCCGCATCGAACTGGAAAAGAATATCCCTTCACTTAGCACCACGGATCGCGACGCGATCGTGCCGTTTCACTACACGCTCAACGCTGTCCTGCATTCAACGATGATGACCTGCTTCGGCCCCATCACGCTGAATCAAGACCAGTACTTCATGGTCGGCGACAACCGCAACAACAGCCACGACGGGCGGATGTTCGGCTCGATCGCCCGCAGCGAGATCACCGGCGAAGCCTTCGCCGTCGCCTTCTCCTTCAAAGACAACAAAATGTTCGCCATCCCGCCCGACCCGGATTTCTCGCGATTCTTCAAGGACCTGGAGTAATCCCTCGCATTCGCGCAGCGGGCGACGCGCAGCGTCCCGTGCGAGGCGTCTTTCACGTGTCGCACGGGACGC
>JBGSTE010000164.1:0-8524 GCA_041736655.1 Phycisphaeraceae bacterium
AGGCACGCTCGTCCTCGTCGAGACCACCGTCCCGCCGGGCACCTGCGAGCACGTCGTGGGTCCGGACCTCGCGCAGTGTCTGCGTGAGCGTGGCCTGCCGGAAGATTCGATCCTGCTGGCGCACTCGTACGAGCGCGTCATGCCCGGGCCGGACTATTTCGAGTCGATCACGCACTTCTGGCGCGTCTTCGCCGGGCACACGCCCGAGGCCGGCGACGCGGCCCAGGCCTTCCTCGAGCGCGTCATCGACACCAAGAACTACCCGATGACCCGGCTGCACCACACGACCGCATCCGAAACCGCCAAGGTGCTGGAGAACAGCTACCGCGCGGTGACGATCGCTTTCGCCGAAGAGTGGGGCCGATTTGCCGAGGCGGTGGGCATCGACCTCTTTGAGATCATCCGCGCCATCCGCGTGCGTCCGACCCACAGCAACATGCGCCAGCCCGGCTTCGGCGTCGGCGGCTACTGCCTGACCAAAGACCCGCTCATGGCCAAGCTCGCCTCGCGCGACCTCTTCAAGCTCAAGGGCCACGACTTCCCCTTCTGCACCGAAGCGGTCAAGCTCAACCACGTCATGCCGCTGGTCTCGCTGAACTACGTCGATCAAACGCTCGGCGGGCTCAAGGGCAAGAAGCTGCTGCTGCTGGGCGTGAGCTACCGCTCGGACGTCGGCGACACGCGCTACTCGCCATCTGAAGTGTTCCTGCGTGAGGCACAAGAGCGCGGGGCAAAGGTCGATTGTCACGACCCGCTCGTCACGCGCTGGGCCGAGATGGGGATCGACCTGCCCAAGGATGTGCCTTCGCCGACGGGCTACGACGCGATCGTGTTCGCCGTCAACCACCGCGAGTACCTGAGCCTGAATCTCAAGTCGTGGCTGGACGGCAAGACCCCGCTGATCTTCGACGCCAACTGCGTATTGTCCGATGCCCAGCGACAGGCCGCGCGCGACGCGGGCTGCACCGTGAAGTCCATCGGCCGGGGCGATGACATGTAACTTCAGTTCGGTGCGATGGCCGGCCCGGCCGTCACCGAGCACACTCAGATCATCATGACGGGCGGGACGCCCATCCCACCGAATCAACTACCACACAAAGACCCAACCCATGAAGATCCTCATCACCGGCGGCGCCGGATTCATCGGCGGACACCTGGCCAACCGCCTGCTTCAGTTCAAGGGCGTCAAGATCGACCTGCTCGACAACTTCTCGCGCGCCGTCCACGACCCCTTCCTCGACAAGCTCAAGGCCAACCCCAACGTGGGCCTGGTCCAGAAAGACCTGCTCCAGCACGGCTCGCTCGACGACCTGGCCGACGACTACACGCACATCGTCCACTTCGCGGCGATCGTCGGCGTGGTTCACGTGCTTAACAAGCCCTACGAAGTGCTCCGCAAGAACGAGGGCATGATGTTCGCCGCGCTCGACCTCGCGCACCGGCAGAAAAACCTCCAGCGTTTCGTCTTCGCCTCCACCAGCGAGATCGTCGCCGGCACGCTGCTGCAGTACGGCATCGAAGTCCCCACGCCCGAGACCACGCCCATCTGCGTGCCCGACCCGTCGGACGTCAGACACACGTACCTGCTCTCCAAACTCTACGGCGAGGCGCTGTGCTACCACTGCGGCCTGCCGTTCACCTGCGTTCGACCGCACAACGTCTACGGCCCGCGCATGGGGCTGGTCCACGTCGTCCCCGAACTGGCCAAGAAAATCCACGCCCTGCCCGAGGGCGGAAACCTCGAGGTCTTCTCGGCCGAGCACATGCGATCCTTCTGCTACGTCGATGACGCGGTCGAGATCATCGCCCGGCTCATGACCGGCGGGGACAACTGCAAGGGCGTCTTCAACCTCGGCACGCAGAACCCCGAAGTGACCATTCGCGAGGTCGCGCAGACCGTCGTCGATGTCATCGGCAAGAAGATCAAACTCGTCGATGGCCCGACCATGACCGGCTCGCCCACACGACGCTGCCCGGACATGACGAAGACCACCAACGCCTGCGGCTACGCCTCGCAGGTCTCGCTCAAGGAAGGCATCAGCAAGACGCTGGCCTGGTACGACGAACACATCTTCAAAGGCGGCGGCCCGTCGGCGGTGTGAGGTTTGCACTCAATGGCCCGCATCTAAAAACACCCGGCACCACAATTCCACGCAAATCAGCGCGAAGATCGTGTAGCCCGCGTCGATCTTCCCTTCGCGGTCATCCTTCAGAAGCTCAGCGACGTTGTCGGCATCGAATAGGCCGCGCCTGCGGATCGTGTCCGGCGAGAGCACATCGCCAACGAGGTCCTTGAGCTCGTGCGACATCCATTGGCGCAGCGGGACGCCGAAGCCCGTCTTGGGCCGGTAGATGACCTCGTGCGGCAGGTATTCTTCCATCGCCTTCTTGAGGATCCACTTGCCGACCTTCTTGTTCTGCTTCATCCAGATCGGCAGTTGCGCGGCGACCTTCATTAACGGCCGATCGAGGAAGGGCACGCGCACCTCGACGCCCATCGACATGCTCATCTTGTCGCCGTAGTTGAGGTTGTGGTCGCAGAGGAAGTGCTTGGCTTCGAGGAAGAGCATGCGGTTAAGCGGGTGGCTGATGCCCTTGCAGGACTCGAGCGACTTGGCCAGCGGATCGAGATCCCGCGGCGACAGCGCGGAACGTACATCACGCGCGAGCAGCGCATGCGAACGTTCAGGCGAGAGCCAGTTGAAATATCGTGTGAGCCGCTGGTCTTCATCGAGGTCCGCGTAGGCGAAGGCCTTGTTGAGTCGTCGGCCGGTGGCGCTTCGATTCGAGAGCAAACCGGCTGCGGCCTTGAGCCCAGCGCGTGTGGGCCTAGGCATCCAGCCCCAGTATTTTTCCTGCATCAGCGCATAGTGCCTTCGGTAGCCGGTGAAGACGTCGTCGCCGCCGGCACCGGACAAAAGCACCTTGATGCCCTTCTCCCGCGCGAGGCTGCAGATCATCATTGCGTTGATCGCTGCTGGGTCGGCCTGCGGCTCGTCGAGGTGGTAGATCATCTTCTCGATCTGGTTGGCCATCTCCGGGCCGACGTAGATCGTGTTCAGGTGCACGCCCAGGTCTTTGGCCACGCGCTGAGCGTAAGGCAGGTCCTCGGTGAAACCTTCGGTCGCCGCGTCGGAGTTGTTAAAGCCGATCGTGAAACACTCGGGGCTGGTCCCGCACTCTCGCTTGGCCAGCGCGACCAGCGCGCTCGAGTCCAGCCCGCCTGACAGAAACGCGCCGACCGGCACGTCCGCGATGAGCTGGCCACGCACCGACTCGATCAGCGCGTCCTTGACCTTCTGCCTGGCTTCTTCAAACGACCAGTCCTGGATCGGCAATGTGTAGGGCAGCTCGTAATACTTCCACTGGCGGACGATCTTGCCGTCCTTACAAACCATCGCGTGGCCGGGCTTGAGCTTGCGGACGTGCTTGAGCATCGTCGTTTCGCCCGGGCTATAGAGGTAGGTGAGATGGTTGTAGATCGCCTGCGGGTCGATATCGCGTGAGACCGACGGCTCACGCAATAGCGACTTGAGCTCGCTGGCGAAGATAAAGCCCTTGTCAGTTTCTGCGTAGTAAAGCGGCTTGACGCCAAAGGGGTCGCGCGCCAAGAGCAGCTCTTTCTTGCGATCGTCCCAGATGGCAAACGCGAACATGCCTTCGAGCTTGTCGAGAAACGCGTCGCCGTCACGCAGGTAGAGATTGAGCAGGACCTCGGTGTCGGACGTGCCCTGGAACGAGACGCCTTCGCTGCGCAGTTGCTCGGCGTGCTGCTTGTAGCCGTAGAGTTCGCCGTTGAAACAGATGACCGCTCGCTGACCCTGGTCCCACATCGGTTGGTGGCCGGTCGGTGAGAGGTCGACGATCGACAGCCGGCGGTGCGCCAGCCCGACGCGGTCCTGCTGCTGATACCAGACGCCCTGGTCGTCGGGCCCGCGGTGCGACTGGGCATCATTCATCGACCGCAACAGCTCAGGTGAAAAAGAGCCTATAAACCCAGCGATACCACACATGGACTGTTCCTGGTGATGGATAGATGAACCAACGCGTCGGCACCAAGATAGCAAGCGGTCCTTAAGGCGACGCGCGGTCTGCGGGCGGCGGCTCAATTCCAACAGACAACACCGGTGACCGTCGGCCACGACGCGATCACTTTTTTTCCGTGATCGATGTGAAAAGGATCTCCTCGAACACCGCGTCGGTCTTCATGCTGATTGAGAAGCTGCTGGTGTCCGGCGGCAGGCCGTAGCCGGGGGTCTCAAACTTGTCGACCGTGTCTTCGTAGTTCCAGACCGCCTTGCCATCGACGCTGACCTGGATCGCTACACGGCGATCGGGCAAGGGCTTGACGCTGACCTGCACGGTCATGACCTTGTCGCGTTCGAGCCGGATCGCGCCGTTGGACTCATCGAACTGACCCTCGGACTTGAAGCCGTCAAATCGCGAGATGTGGCTGTCCGCGACATCGACGCCCATGCGGATGATTCGGCCGTGCACCGGCAACCAGACCAGGAGCCCGTCGGTACGGTGCTTCAGGGGCTTGACCTTCAGCGTCAGTTGATACGAACCCGTCGCCTTGACCGGCAGATGCACGATCATTTTTTCCTTGACGTGCAGTTGTTTGTCTTTGACTTCAAACAGCTTGCTGTTGTCCGTGTAGATCATGTGCTTGCCGGGGTCCAACAGGCGGATGACATCCTTCTCGTCGAACTTCGGGCCGTAGGCGGTGGTATAGCGTTCGTCGAGTTGTCGCAGCAGGATCGCGGCGCGGGCTTTTTCGATGGTGTCTTTGGTGGTCGTTTCGACGTAGACCCGCAGGCCGAGGATCGCCAGCTCCATCGTCTGTTTGACCACGGGCTCGCTCAGGCCCGGCTCATCGATGAGCGCGGCGTACCAGGTGCCGGCCTCGAACCAGTGGCCCGGCGGGTGGTCGCCGGGGTCGGCGGTCGCTGCTTTACCGCCGATAGCAGCGGCGGCTTCCAGGCCCTTGGCGAACTCGGCGTTCTGCACAAGTGAGGCATAGGACTTGGCCTCTTCGTAGCGGTCTCGCTCCAGCGCCAGGAGCACGACCAGCCGACGCGCCTGGTCGGGGGTGATCGCCTTGGCCGTTGCCGCCGCCTGCAACCGCGCGATCTCTTCCTGCATCCGCTCCAGCGCCCGCACCTGCCCGAGCTTTTCGCGCAGGTCGAAATTGCGCTCCAGGCGGTTGACGCGGTGCACCGTGCCCGCCTCGTTGTACCACTGCTTGGCGGTGTCGACATCGCCGGCCTGCATCGCCGACTCCGCGGCCACCAGCAGGTGATCAAAGTAAACCTCGGCGACAGACTTCCGCGCATCACGGTCCGCCGCGCGATACCACGAGCCGTACAGGTTCAGCCGTGCATCGGGCCCGGCCGAGGGATGCGAGGGATTGTGCTTCTGCAATAGTTCAAGTGACCTGAGCGCGAGGTCGTAGCCCGCGTTAACGCGGCTCGCCATGTCGATGACGCGGACATAGAGCACGCTGCGTGCGTCGGGTGTTTTCGGCAGCGTCGGCGCGATGTCGAGCATCTCGGTCATCAGGGCCGTGTCATCATCGGTCGGCCGGGTCCGCTGGACCGCCTCGATGCGTTTGCTGTACAGGCCATCGACGAAGCCGGTCGCCTCGTCTCCCGGCGCGGCGGGCTCATCCTGCGACAAGGCCGGGGGACAGACGCCCATCACCACCGTGAGTGTGACGGCGGACAGCACCCGGAACGGTCTGGCGTACAGGCGGTTGCGCATGGAGGCATTATAGGGCAGGCCGACCCATTCCCAAGGCCTTCAAAACGCGGGATTTCACAGCCCCGCGCTGCTGGGCAGGCTGATCACCCGGCTCGCCAGGTCCTCGGTCACCGTCATCGCCATCCGCGGGCAGTGGGCGTACATCGGCAACTGGTGCATGGGCCTCCAGATCGGTCGGCAGAGCAGGCCCGCGCTGTGCAGCGCGTCAATGGCCGGGAACGTCGCGTCGGCGATCTCGGGGCTCAGGAGCAGCGTGCTGAACCAGAAGTTGGACCGCGTGCCCGCCGGCTCAGGGAGGATCGACATCCCGCCGAGCGTCGCAAACGCATCGGTATAGCGCTGGGCAAGGGCACGCTTCTGGATCAGCAGCGCATCGATGTACTCCATCTGTGCACAGCCGAGGGCCGCATTGAGGTTGGGCAGGCGGTAGTTGTATGCGACGATGTCGTGGACGTACTCGTACTTGTGCCCGACCTTGCCGGTGGTGGTGATGTGCTTGGCGCGCTGGCCCAGTTCGTCGTCATCGGTGAGGATCGCCCCGCCGCCGCCGGTGGTGATGATCTTGTTGCCGTTGAAACTGACGATGCCCAATTTCCCGAACGTACCGGTGTGCTTGCTCTTGTAGAACGAGCCGAGCGACTCGGCCGCGTCCTCGATCATCGGGCAGCCCAGCTCTTCGGCGAGCCTGGACACGTCTTCAATATCAAACGGGTGGCCAAAGGCGTGCATGCCCAGCAGTGCTCCGATGCGTCGGCCGGTCTTCTTGTTGTAGCTGTAACCGTCGCTGCGTCTTTCAAACGCTTTGCGGGCGTAGTCGCGGATGGCCGAAGCGTCGATGCCAAACGAGGTGTACTCGACATCCACAAAGTGAGGCACCGCGCCGCAGTAGCTCACGGCATTGGCGGTGGCGACAAACGTGAGTGACGGGCAGAGCACCTCGTCGCCCGTTTTGACACCCGCCATCATCAGCGCGATGTGCAGCGCCGCGGTGCCGGTCGATACCGCGATGGCGTGCTTGGCACCGGTGTACTTCGCCAGGTCCTGCTCGAAGCGCGAGACATACGAGCCGACCGACGAGACCCAGCCGGTGTCGATGCACTCTTTCACGTAGTTCCACGCGTTGCTCTGGAACGTCGGCACGTGCAGCGGGACCACGCCCGGTCGGCCTTCGCCAAGTACGCCGTTGACGGTGTCGACAATTTGCTGTGTGATCGATTGGGTGGCGGTCATGTTGGGCTCCGATTCAATTCAAACTTTCTCAACCCCAGATGCAATCTTAATCACCATCGGCCGGCAACCCGCCAGCAGGCACCATCATCGCCGCGCCCTCACGCAGCGAGCGCACCGCGAGGATCGACGCGAGACTCACCGACCGCAGCTCACGCCAACTGATCGGTGCGGCTCCGCCCTGCTTGACCGCGTTGATGAAGGCCTGCACCTCCTCGGCGTGGCCCTTGCCTTGCAGCTTGTGCTTCTCGATGTTCCCGCCGGAGGCAAGCTGCAACTCGCGGAAGTCGTCGATGACCGCCATCTTTCCGCCGCCAAGGATCTCGATGCGCTCCTTGGGCATCGCCTTGTCTCCGCCGGCAAGATAACCGATCGACGAGATCGAGCCGTTGGCGTGTCGGCAGGTGATGAAGCACTGGTCATCGGTGATCTGCGGGGCGTTGGGACCGCCAATACTCTCGGCGTACACGCGGACCACCTCGCTGCCGGTGAGATGAGTTGCCAGGTCGATCGCGTGGCAGGCTTCGCCGATGATTCGGCCGCCGCCCTCGATCGGGTGCTGGATCCACGAGTCTGCGGGGATCGCCCCGGCGTTGAAGCGGAAGTTCACCGTGATCGGCTGTTCCACACGTGCAAAGAACGCACGGGCCTTGACCGCTGCCGGGGAGAAACGCCGGTTGAAACCGACCATCACCATCGGCGCGCGGTCGCCCTTCTGAACCAACGCGTCTTCGATTGCCACGACCTGTTCGCAGGTCAGCGACAACGGCTTTTCAACGAACACGTGCTTGCCCGCCTTGATCGCGCTGAGGACCTGGTCGGCGTGCTGGTCGTGACGCGTGAGCATGAAGACCGCGTCAACACTGCTGTCGCTCAACAGCGCATCGATATCGGTTGCGACATTCGCAAAGCCCACCTGCTCCGCGAGGCTGCGGGCCGAGACGCCGCGGTGCGAGCAGATCGAGCGCAGCGACACGCCGGCACACTTCTGGATCGCCGGCACCATCGTCAGCCGGGCGAAGTTGCCCGCGCCAACGACACCCACACCCACCGCGCCCGAGGGCTTACCCGTTGCGACAAGCCTGATGTTGCGGGTCGGCTGCTGCGGGTCGGTTTCAGGATATTGCAGCACGACACCGAGGTAGGGCTCGGTGTTGCCGTAGACCATGTCGTAGGCGGCCGTCGCGTTCTCGATCGTAAAGCGGTGGCTGATGAGCGGTTCGATGTCGATCTGTCCACCGGCCATCATGTCGAGCATGGCCTGGATGTTGCGCTGCTCGGTCCAGCGCACAAAGCCCGCGGGATAGTCCCTGCCGCGCTGCTCGTATTCCGGGTCGTAGCGCCCCGGGCCATACGAACAGGACACGGTGAACTGGGCCTCTTTCATATAAAAAGGCGTACGCGGGATATCGAGCCCGACGACACCCACCAGCACGACCCGGCCACGGCGACGCACGGCATCGGCGGCAAGCTCGATGGGCGCGTTGGACGATGTCGCGGCCGTGATGATGATCGCGTCGGCGCCGATGCTGTT
>JBGSTE010000500.1:0-3018 GCA_041736655.1 Phycisphaeraceae bacterium
CTGGCCATCGGCGAAGCGGGCGCGAAGAACGCCGCGCTCCTGGCCATCGCCATCCTCGCCAACAACCAGCGGCCCGAATTGCACAAGCAACTGCGTCAGTACCGCCAGCAGCAGGCCGACAACGCCTTGAGTCAGCCGCTGGAGTAAAGAGACGCCGCAAAACGATTCGGGTAGAGGGCCGGGGGAGGGCGAGGCTCCCGCCGAGCCGCGCGCTGCAGAAGATTCCCGGCTCAGCAGGAGCCTCGCCCTCCCAAAGTGTCCTTAGAGGCAACCGGCTCCCGCCTTGGGTATTGCCTGCCATGAGGGTGGCGGGTATGATGATTGGGTTTTGATCCGCCCGGTCTGGGCGGGTTGGTGCGTGAGTCTTGTCGGTTTTGGCGAAGAAGGAGCCCGTTTGTGAAGGATTGCCGACGCTTTCTGGCGTTTACGCTGATCGAGCTGCTGGTGGTTATCTCGATCATCGCGCTGTTGATCGCGATCCTGCTGCCGGCCCTGGCGCAGGCGCGGGCGTCGGCCCGGCTGTCGATCTGCGGGGTCAACAACCAGCAGATCGGGACGATGCTCTCGGCCTGGGCGGCGGACAACGACGACATCCTGCCCGAGAGTAACGAGCAGTTGTCGCGCGGCCGGGGGATCGACTCGACCTTCGAGCCCAACTCCCTCAAACCCACGGGCCTGGCGAAACTCATCATCGCCGGCTACGACGATGACCCGCGGGTGCTGTACTGCCCGGACTGGACGCATCCTTCAGCCCAGTACGACAAACGGGGCGACGACCCGGGCGGCTATGGCCTGAACCCTTACGGCGGCTGGCCGGCGAATGGCAACGCGGCGACGCTGCGGGTGGTGATGATCAGCTACCACTACCGCGCGTCGTTCGGCAACCCCTATGAGCCGGGCCAGACGATCAACGTGTCGCAGATGCGGCCGGCGAATCTGTCGGCCCCGGGCTTCAGCTCCGACACCCCGCTTAATGCCGACCACTGGACCCGCCGCGAGGACCTGTTCGGCTATCGCTATGGCCACGGCGAAGAGTACCAGACGCTCTACGCGGACTTTCACGTGGAAACCCAGATCATCCAGCGAAGCGATTTTGACCGCGAGCTGGGCACAGGCCTGACCAACGGTGCCTGGACAATCCAGCACAAGGCATGGGATAGTCTTTTCAACAACTAGATAGTGCGTACGAATTGAACACCTGCACGGTAGATGATTGCGAGCCCAGCCCAGCGCTGGCGAAGAAAGAGACAAAACGATGAAAAACTTTCGACAATATGCCGCGTTTACGCTGATCGAGCTCTTGGTGGTCATCTCGATCATCGCGCTGTTGATTGCGATCCTGCTGCCGGCGCTATCGCAGGCCAACGCCTCGGCCCGGCTGACGGTCTGCGGGGTCAACAACCAGCAGATCGGGACGATGCTCTCGGCCTGGGCGGCGGACCGCGACGACATCCTGCCCGAGAGTAACGAGCAGCTCACGCCCGGCGCGGGGATCGACAGCACCTTCGTCCCCAAGAGCGGCGTGCCGACGGGCCTGGCGCAATTGATCATCGCCGGCTACGACGAGGACCCGCGGGTGCTTTACTGCCCGGACTGGAAGCATCCCTCGGCCCAGTACGACAAGAAGGGCGTCGACCCGATCGGGCTCTTTCCCACCGGTACCTATGGCGGTTGGCCGGCGATTCGTTCGGAAACTGCGAACATGCGTGTGGTGATGGTCAGCTACCACTACCGCGCATCGTTCGCCAAGCCGTATGAGCCGGGCCTGACGGTGAATTACCAGGACATGCACCCGGCCAACCTGTCGGAGCCGGGCATCAGTTCGGACACGCCGATCAACACTGACCACTGGACGCGTCGCGAGGGCTTGTTCGGGATCCTCTACGGCCACAAGGACAAGTACCAGACGCTGTACGCCGACTTCCACGTTGAGATGTCGAACATTTCGAAGGACCAACTCGACGCCGAGCTGGGGATGAACTACACCAACGGTGACTGGACGCGTCAGAATCTGGCGTGGGACAAGCTGTTCTCCAACTAAGGTTCGCTCCAAGTCTGGGTTCTTCACGCAAGATGAAAGGGCCAGGCTCCTGCCGAGCCGGGAGTCGCAGAAGATTTGCGGCTCGGCAGGAGCCTGGCCCCTTCACAACGATCCGAATCATTTCAGATAAAGTACGTAGGCGTACTGTTGACTTTGGTGCAACCGTGGTATAATCCAGCGTATGTCGGGTCGATTGGTCGACCCTGACCCCGCCTTGTACCGGAGTACTTCACGCACCTCGGCTACGCTCTGTGGGACCCTGCGTTCCCCCCGATGATCTGCCACGTTTGCGGCCCCCTGATCGTCGGATGATTCTCGCCCCTTACAACCTGCCCGCCGTCCTGCATCGATCGTTTTGATGCGTGTTTTGTATCGGCGTTTGTCTGATGGCCCGTGTGGTGTCACACGGGTGTTGTTCACCGATCCCGACCTCTAACCCCCACTTGGCTATGAACGCTTACTTTTCAACCCTCCCCCAATCCCCGAATGATTCATCTGACCGCGCCCGTCGACGCAGTTCTGTCGCAAGCCGACGACGCAGCGCTAGCCTCCTTGGCTGGATTGCGCTGGCGTTTTCATCGGCCGCGATCGTCACGATCATGCTGGGCGATCCGTACGGGGTTACCTTTCCGATCGCTGTGATCGGCGTGCTGATTGCCCGATGGGTACTCAAGCGGATCGACGAGGACCAGCCCGCCGCCCTGGCCGCCAGCTCGCTGGGGCTCTGTGCGCTTTTGCTTTGGATGATGATCGACTTGGTGTTGTGGTACGGCATCGATTACCACTTTTCGCTTGTTGAAGTGATCGGGCGTTTGCTGTCGCGTTGACGTTCTTTGAGAGGTTGCACGATGAATCCGTTGTGGATGATCCCCGGCCTGGTGCTGTTGACGGCGGGCGCGGAGTTGCTGGTCCGCGGGGCGTCGGGGCTGGCGCGGGCGGTGGGCATGCCGTCGCTGATCATCGGCCTGACGGTCGTG
>JBGSTE010000579.1:0-19677 GCA_041736655.1 Phycisphaeraceae bacterium
TGTCGCTGCCGACCGGTGAAAATGCTCTTGTGCGACGAGCCCATCGGCCGCAGGTGAATGAACCGCAACGCCGGGTGGTCCCACGAACACGCGATCCAGCCGTGCATCCGGCAGCGGTGGCAGTCGATGCCGTCCCACATCACTTGGCTGACGAACCCGCCGATCTCCTCGAAGCACTTCCGCCGGTAAAACTTGATCATCCCCACCGACATCTCGTCGCCACACGCTTCGCTGATGAGGTCGCCCGCATCAAGCGTGCCGTCGGGCTTGCGTCGGTCCTTGTCTTCCGTGCCTTGTGGCGGGAAGTAGGCCTTGCCGCTGGCGGTGCCCAGACGCGGCTGGTCCTCCATGCGCCGCATCAATTCTTCGAAGTAGCCCAGCGGCAGGTCCAGGTCCAGGTCCAGCTTGCAGATGTAGTCGTAGTCCTCCGCGTTGATCGTCTCGTAGCCAGCATAAAACGCGTCGATCACGCCCGGCCCGACCTTACGGCCGCCACGGTCCTCACGCCGAACCACGGTGATGTAGTCAAATCGCCGGGCATACTCCGCCAAAATCGCCGGCGTCTCATCAGACGAACCATCATCCACGATCACCCAACGCGCCGGCGGAACGGTTTGCGATGTCACGCTGTCGAGCGTGCGACGCGCGAAGCGTGCCTCGTCACGGCAGGGCGTGATCAGGCAGTAGCGTCGGCCTAAGTTTGTTCTGGGTCTATCCATGATCCTTCCACCGCGTTGTGTTCAACATGCGAACGTGCATGCGAAACGGGGACTGTCCCTTTTAAAACGCCGCCATCAGCCGCGCCAGGTTGACCGACTGCGAAAACTCTTCAACCACACGCTGCCGCCCCGCTGCTGCCAGCCGCTGGGCACTCGTCGTATCCGACGCCAGCAGATCGATCGCCCCGGCCAGCGCATCGACATCGCCGGGCTCAACCATCAACCCCGTTTGCTCATGCTCGACCAATTCACGGATCGTCGGCAGGTCGCCGCTGATCACCGCCATGCCCGACGCCATCGCCTCCATCAGCACCACCGGGATCCCGTCGCGGTCGCCATCTTCCGCAAACCGGCAAGGCAGGACAAAGCCCGCGGCCTGCTGCATCATCGCTCGCACCTCATGGTTCGCCTTGGCGCCCACAAGCACAACACGCCCATCAAGTCTCAATCGCGCAATCTGCTGCTGTAGTGCACCGTGCTCCGGGCCGTCGCCGACGATCGTCAACTGCAACTTATTCCTGCATTTGGCCATCGCATCGATGAGCAGGTCAAAACCTTTTTTGCGGACCAGCCGGCCGACCGTCAGCAAGCTCGCGCGCGGCCGGTCTGCGATCGGCTTGAACTGCTCGACATCGACGCCGCAGCGGATGACCGGGTAGTCGTTGTCATGGCGCGGCACCAGCTCGTTATAAAACGCGCGGTGCCAGTGGCTGATACAGGCGACGAAGGCGGCGCGTTTAAGCTTGGTTTTCAAGGCCGATCGATCACGGAACAGGTCCGCCGCGTGGCCGGTGAAGCTGAAGGGCACGCCCAGCGCCTCGGCACAGTGCATCGCGATCGTCGTCGGCACATGAGCCATGTGTGCATGGATGTGCGTGATGCCCCTGCCACTGACGCGATGCGCCAGCGCGTAACCGGCCTCACACTGAAACAGATACTTGGCCCAGTACGCCAGGCTCGTTTCAAACACGCCACGCGTCGGCCGCCAGAGACTCTGCTTGCAGGCATCCAAACTCACCGACAACTTGCCCGCTAAGCCCGGTTGATACACGACCACCGCCTCCGCCGAGAGCGCCTCGAGCCGCTGATCGTCAAGCCCACGCTCCGGTGGATGCACCGACGCAACGCTGACCCGCACGCCGCGATCACGCAGACCCAGCACCTCCCGATAGACAAACGTCTCCGAGCGCTTGGGCAGCACGGCCCCGACGTACAGGATGTGCCCCTGCTCGCTCATCCGCGCAACGCTCCCTGGCTCTTATACTCGATCAGGCCCGACCGCCTGCCCAGTCGCTTGTTGCGTTTGTATTTGAGGATCCCCAGCGCCAACGGCAGCTTGCCCTTCATCGTGGCAAAGCCGTACAGCAGCGCGTGACCGATACTGTCGCCCCGCCGCTGCCGATACCGCGCGACTTTGAGGATCTGCGCCAGGCCCATCAACATCATCAGCACCACCGCGATCCACAGCATCGGCATGAAGAAAGCGCCAGCAATCAGGCCCAGTTCAACCAACGGGTAAACGAGGCCCCACGCCAGCGCCGAGCGCACCTGCTTGACGTTGTGAAACTCCGGCGCTCCGCCGTGCTTGTCCGCACCTTCCGCATAGGCGTGGCCGGCCCGGACCATGCGCTTGCACCATTGACTAAGCCGACTCATCGCCGCGTCGTGCAGCGTCATCTCCGCGTCGATCCGCTCAAGCGTCCAGCCCCTGGCCCGCAGACGTACGCACAGCTCCGGCTCTTCGCCGGCGATCAAGGTGTCGTCAAACCCGCCGACCTGTTCGAACGCCTGCCGCCGCATCATCGCATCACCATGGCACGACTTGACCACGCCGATCGGCGTGTCCCACTCCATATCGCACAAACGGTTGTAAACCGACGCTTCGGGGTGTCGCTCGCGCCGTCGGCCGGAGACAACCGCCAGCTTGTCCTTACCCTCGAAGGCAGCGATCGCCCTGGTGAGGTACCCCGCGACCAGTTCGCAGTCGCCATCGACAAACTGCACAAACTCAACCGCAGGGGCAACACCGATCAATCGCTTGAATCCAGCATTGCGCGCCCTTGCCGCGGTGAAGGGTGTCGATAAGTCCAGCTCCACCACCTCAACACCCAGCGAACGCGCAAACGCAACGCTGCCGTCGGTCGAGCCCGAATCGACATAGACCACGACGCCGGCCTGCGCGACCGCAGCCGTCAGACAACGCACAAGCCGATCGCCCTCGTTGCGACCGATCGCCACCACGCCGACCTGTGCAGCCACTTGCCTCACGCCGCCTCCACCTGCGCCGCTTCGGGACGCCAGTCATAGAGCCGATCCAGAGCCCGGGCCTTGAACGTCGCGCACGACAAGTCGGCAATGCCCAGCCAACGCCCCAGTTCGGCAAGGTCCTTGTCAAGTTCGCTCGTCACGTAGCTAAGCGAATCCTGCGACAATGCCGGCCGATGATTCATCGTCCAGAGCCCCTTGACCTTGTCGCGCACGGACCGGGGCACCATCTTCCTGCGGATCGTGCTGAGCACCGGCAGGTGGACAAGCGTGTCGCGCCAGACGCTGCGGCGCATCCGCTGGGCCGAGACGTTCTGCTCGCCGAGCGAGTCCGACCAGCGGGCACTGTCTTGATAGCCGATGAATCGGCAGACGCACTCGAGCGTCGCCTGCGGCTTGGCGTTCATGTTTTCAAAGAAGATCGGAAGCACGCGATCAGCGCCGAAGCGTGCAAGGTAGGGCCGAAGCTGCATCGCATACCGGCTGTAGTCGATCAACCGCGGGTGCTTGTGGATCGCCTCATCGATCGGCTCGGTGATCGTTCGCTCGGACCACTCGTGGATGTAGGCCGAGATCAGCCGATCCACCGGATGCCGCATGACGTAGATGAACTTCGCGTCGGGGGTGTGCTTAGCCAAGCGATCGACGACGCCACGATGCACCGGAAGCTTGGTGTAATGCGTGCTCGACTCGCCGCACAGATCGTTGCCTTTGGCCGAGTGAAAAAGCGCTGTGTACCAATCCATGCCACGGACGTAAATATCTTCATCACTGAAGAAGTTCGGCTCCTTGGGCGTGGACATGAAGATGCCCGCCTGGGCGGCAAGCTGTTCGTGCAGCGTGCTGGTGGCACACTTCATCGCGCCGATGATGATGAAATCGGGCAGTCGCGTCATGGCTTAGCCCCCGGCGGCGTGTAGGGGGCAAACGGGTTGAGCGCGTTGATCCAGATATCACGCGGGGCCTTCTCAGCCGTATGCGTGCCGCGACCCAGACACTCACGGACCCACGAGACCGCCCGGCCGAGCAGCCAGAGCGCATTGGCCAGCCACAGGCCCGGTCGGCCGTAGAACGAGGCGTAATACCGCGAACGCGAGGCGTAAAAATACGTGGGCAGACGCTTGCGCTGTGCAGCGGCAGACTTCACCGGCCCGCTGCCACCGCGCAGGTGCACGACGTGCGCCGCCGGCCAGTAGAGCGCACTGAATCCCGCGCGCCTCGCCGCTCGACAGAACGCGACATCTTCGAAATACATGAAATAGCCTTCATCCAGCAGGCCCGCGGTCTCGAAAACTTCTTTGCGTATGAGCACGCAGGCGAAGGACACCCACTGGGGCTTGAAGGGTTCATCCGGCGCAGCGATTGCGGTGTTAAAAGGTGCCAGCAACTTCGTGATCATGCCGATCGCCGCCGCGTTGATGAACTCGGTGACGGGCGTCTGGAAGCGGAAGGCGCTGACCTGTGGCTTACCGTCGGGCCACTCGAGGCGCGGGCCGATAAGCGCCGCGTCTGGGTTGGCATCGGCCGCATGAAGGAGTTGATCGATCGCGCCAGGTCGCACAAGCGTGTCGCTGTTGAGGAGGATGGCGTACTTGAAGCCGCCATCGGCATGGGCCTTGCGCAGGCCGACGTTGTTGCCCGCGGCAAACCCGCCGTTGACGGGGCTGCGGATCAGCTCGCACCAGTCCGACCAGCCCTGCTGTTGGATCGCGCTGTCGATCTGCTGGGCCGAGTCATCGCCGCTGTTGTTGTCAACGACATAGACGTGCGCATCGCTGCGTGCACCAAGCTGCAGTGCGAGCGTGTGGAGACAGTCCACCGTCATCGTCGGCGTGCGGTAGTTGAGGATCACCACCGCCAGCGTCTTTGCCGGCCTGTCGATCGGGTTGAGCTTCTGCGGGCTGGTCATCGTTTCGTGGCGTTCTGAATCGCGTGGATTTTCAAGAGGATTTTCTTATGCAGCGACTTGGGGCCTGTGCGCTTAGTGATCGACTCGCTGAGCGCCAGCATCATGCCAAAGCGTCGCCAGCGGTAGGTCATGCGGTACCAGCGGTCCTGGAGTTTGAGCCTGAACTTCAAGAGCGGCGTGACCTTCACGAGCGGGTGGCCGGAGAGCTCGTATCCCTGCATCTGCAAGTACGGCGCAAGCCGTGACTCGACCAGGCCCAGCTCGTAGGGCGAGAGCTTACGCTTCCACTGCGCGATGAGGCTGGGGTCCGGCTGACCGTAGGTCGTGCCTTCGTGATACGTCCAGACGTCTTCGTGCATGCCCGGGCCGATGAAGTCAAAGAGCCGAGCGAGTTCGCCGGGCGTGTCGCTGATGAGCTGTTCGTAGCTGGTCTCGATGTAGCGGGAAGGATCGAGCTTCTCGCGGAGCTGGTTCCATGCCTTGACGGAGTTGGCCCAGCGGAGCGAAGCGGTCCAGAGGTTGCCGTCCCAGCCCATGCCGATGCAGGACCGCGTGACATCCCGGCCGTCGCGCTTGAGGTAGATGAACTTCGCATTCGGCCAGATCTTCAGCAGCGTGTCAAAGTGCCGGTGTACGGTCGCGCCGACATAGGGCTTGTTGTACTGCCTGCGGCGCTGATCAAGGAAGGACTGACAGGCCTGGCGGTAGTCAAGTGTTTTGTGAAGTTCCAGGCCCGAGCAGTTGAACACGCGGTTGGTCTGCAGGTACTTGGCGTACTCGTCGATCGTCGGCAGCCGGCCGTCACGCACCGCGTCGACAACAAACTCAAACTCCTTGCACCAGGTCACCTGCGGGTGGTGGTCGAGCATCAGACGAAGCAGCGTCGTGCCCGATCGCTCGGAGCCGACGAGGAAAATCGGCGTCTGCGCCTGGCTCAGCGGGGTATCGCGTTGGGACGGGATCTGGGTCATGGTGAGGGTCATGGGGTCAATCTCATGCTGCGGCGTCGGCGTGCTGTTGCATGCCGATCTCGATAGCCTGGAGGAAGCGGTCCATCGCGCGGTCCCACTGGAAAAGCTGGACCTGTGCCAGGCCACTCTTAACCAACCGATCGCGCAGGGCCGGGTCGGACATCATCCGCACGATCGCGTCGGCGATCGCCTGGGGGTTGCGTGGCGGGACGAGCAGAGCGGTCTTCTCATGGATGGCAAAGTCCCGGACACCGCCGATGTCGGTGCTGACCACCGGTGTCCCGCAGGCCAAGGCCTCGATGACGGGGTTGGACCAGCCGGCATGGTGCTGGGCGTCGACGAAGACTTCGGCGCTGGCGTAGAGCCTGGCCATATCGCGCTGGGCGATGCCCTTGCCGTGGTAGGTTTCGAGCGACAGGTTCGGCAGTTTTCGCCGTGCGATCGCTACCGCCTCTTCGACATCGCCCGCGCCCTTGTGTGCGCGTTTGTCGCCTGAAGTCAGCACGCGTCCGGGCACACGCTCGACCTGTCCCGCCCCGGGGACATGGAACACGTCATGAGCGAATCCGCCGATCACCAGCTCGCAGGGTTTACGCAGTTTTTGCTGGAGAAACTCGGCCATCCACGTCGCGTTGGCCATGAACATGAACGGCCCGTCGAGGCAGCGCTTCAGCTCCCGCATGCGCTTGTACCGTCGACGCAGCAGTTGCAGCCGGTTGATGCCGGTCAAGAGTTCGGACTTGTAGAGTTCGAGTACGTAGAAGACTTTGAGCCGGGCCTTGGCCGCGATCGCATCGTCGTACTGCTTGGGGAAGTTAAAGAGCAGCACGTCGTGTTCGATGGCTTCGCTGTGCAGTTGTGCGGTCTTCTTGACCTGGGCCTTGCACAGCAGCCAGTCGCAGGGCGTGCCCTCGGGGTGATAGATACAGACTTCATGGCCGCGGTCGACCAGTCGGTTACTCATCTCGACGATCCGGCGGGTTCCGCCGAAGACGCTGAGCGCGGGTTGGAGGAATGCGAATCTCATGATGCGGATGCGCTCGTTGGGATGAACGGAATGCCCCAGTCCAGGAAGTAGCGTGCGGTGATGATCCCGCCGACGACGGCGACAAACACGGCGGTCAGCCAGAGGTCCTGCCTGAAGGTGCTCAGTTGCTCGCGCCAGCGTCCGACCTGCGTGACGATGTAAGGCAAGAGGTCGCTGAGGCTGTAAACCACCAGGAACCCGGCCAGGCCATAGGAGTAGTAGCCCAGCGGCGCACCGACGCCGACCCAGAGGATGCGGGCCACCTGGCTGATCGTGTCGTACTGCGGCTTACCGACGGCCATGAGCGCAGGCCCGGCCGAGGTCCGCACCACGGCGATCCACAGGCCCAGCGACATGAGGCTCGTCATCCAGCCCGCCTCGTGGTAGCGCGCGTCCCAGGCGGTATGCACGAACTTGTCGCCTGCAACGCAAAGCAGCACGCAGGGGACGATCATGACCAGCGCGAGTTTGCGCTGGCTGCCGAGTAGTTTGTTTCGCAGTTGATCGCGGCTGAGTTCGGCCTTGCGTGAGATGGCGGGGAAGATGACCTTGTTTCCAAGGCGTTTAAGCACCATCTTGGGCATGCTCGAAAGCATGAAGGCGATGTTGTAGACGCCAAGCTGTTCCTTGGTGATGAGCTTGCCGAGGATGAGCCGGTCCGCGTTGGTGCCGATGAACATCATCAGCGTGCCCAGGAAGATCCACTTGCCGAAGCTGAAGAGCTCGCTGAGGCAGTCGCGGTGCCAGGCGAAGCGGTTGATCGGGCCGGGGAATATCACGTGCGACAGCGAGGACTGGAACACGCTTTGGATGAGCAAGCCCGCCACGAGCGCCCACACGCTTTCATAGAGGTAGGCGAGGACAGCCATGGAAACAAGCCCGATGAGCGCGGAGGCGATCTCCAGCGCGATCTCGCGTCCCATCACCAGGTGCCGGCTGCGGGTATAGACCTTGGTGGATTGGAAGCCGAAGATCACCGCGATGAGCGAAGCGACCGGTAGCAGCACGGCCAGCTCGGGCATGTCGGTATAGAGCCAGTAGCCCAGCGGGTATGCGAGAAGACAAGCGACCGCCCAGACGCCAAAGCCGCGGATGACCTGGATTGTCCAGGCGGTATTGAGAAATCGCGGGTCGTCGCCGAGCTTGTTCTGGATGATGCTCTGGCGGACGCCCAGGTCGGAGAACATGTTGATGCCGGCGACGAAGATGTTGACCATCGCCATGACGCCGAAGTGCTCGGGCAGGAGCAGTCGCGTGAGGATCAGGTTGCTGGCCAGGCGCATGACCTGGCCAAAGGCCATGCTCGCAACCACGAGCGCAGCGCCGCGTTTAGCGCGTTTGCCGATCGAACCGTGGCGCAGCGCCTCGGCCTGACCCGCGGCTTCATGCGATGGGATCGCGCCCAGCGCTGAGCCGGTGTCGGTGCTCGGGTTGTTGATGTGCAGGCTCATCGTTAGCCGGTTATAGCGTCAGCCCTCAGATCGCGATCCCCACGGGGCGTTGATCCTCGCGTTGCGGCTGCCGGGGGCGTCGTTCGGCAGCGGCGACTTGGTTTTTCTGGGCAAAACGCTTACCCAGCGGCATGGTGACAAAGCCCGCCAGCCCACCGGCGACGAGCATGTAGATCGGGTTGATCATCGCATTCAGCAGGTTGTCGACCATGTAGATCGGCATGAGCACGATCAACACGCTCGCCGCCGCAAATCGCGGGTGCCGCCAGACACGCGTCGACTGAATCATCACCGCAATCACCGGAACACACAGCAGCGTCATCACCAGGCTCACCAGACCGATCAGACCCGTCTTGCCAAAAACGATGATCCACAGGCCGTCGGATGCGCCGATCTCCTGCCCGGTCACTTCATCGATCGGCCGGTGTCGCCCCTCGCCGCCCCAGCCCCAGATCGGCTGCTGCCAGGCCTTGGCCAGGTAGGCGTCCTCGCTGTATAGGCGATAACCCAGCGACGCGGCGCGCGAGGAGCTGATCGGCTCGACCAGAGCTGTGAGCTGTTCGCCCGCAAGTACACCGCTGGAACGCGCGACGATATACACCGGCGAAACCAACAGCAGCGGGACCAGCACCATCGCCGGGCTCACGCGCTTCGTGAGATGCAGCACCGTGAACGCGACGATCATCAGCACCAGCGCACCCATCGAGTTCGATGCCGCCGCGGTAAAGCACACAAAATACACGGCGTTTTTGATCGTGAAAGGTCCGTTCCAGCGCAACTGCTTGTGCCGCAGGAGCCACGCCCCGCACACCGCGCCGGCGACCAGCCACATCGTCGTCATGATGCCGTGGCCCATGAAGATCACCGGCCGATAGCTCCAGCCGCGGATCGACTGGTTGAACTTGTGCGGGTGGTAGCCATAAACAATGCGGTGAAGCTGCGGGCTGATGACCATCTCCAGCCACGCAAGCGGCGCATAGATCAACGCCGCGAAGAAAATCCCCGTAGCCAGTTCCTTCACACCCATCTCGTCGCCGAGGATGATCCGCCCGGCAAAATACGGCACGACCCAGAGAAACAGCATCTGGATCACTTCATAAAGACCGGCCTTGAAGCCCAGGCCGTTGATCATCGCCGAAAACATCGGCATCACTAACGCGAACATCACCACCGGCAGGTCGAACCACCGCGGGCGGAACTGCTTCATGATCAGGTCCGCGTACAGCAGCAACAGCGCGATAAACACGCCCAGCCCGATCACCGAAGGTTTGTCCAGCGGCGGAAGCCCCGGCAACTGGATCCTCGCCACCGGGAGGAACATCCACAGCAGGCAATACGACATCACCAGCGCACGACGCACCGGCATCAACAGGAACAGGAGCGGCGTCAACAGCAGCGAACCGAATAGCGGGATGTTGATGTTGATCATCCGGTCATCGCCTCCGTTGCGGGTTCACGCATAGATCCCGCCTGATGTGCCTCACGCCCCAACATCGCACACTCGGGGAACGGCATGCCGAAGTCCGGCTTATCCGACTGGCCCAGCAACCAGCGGTACACCGCCAGCGTCTGACCGGCCTTGGCCGACCAGGTAAACAGCGTATCGACACGGGCCTTGGCCGCCGCGCCCAGTCGATCGATCAGCGCTGGCTCGGCGACGAATCGCTCGATCGCCTGCTTGAAGCCCGCGACGATCGCCTCCGGCTGGCCAATCGGCACGCGAACGCCGGTTGTGTCCGTCACCAGCTCGGCCGGGCCGCCGTAGTCTACGACCACCGCCGGCAGACCCATCGCCATCGCCTCGAGTACCACGCCCCCGCCGAACTCACGGATGCTAGGCACCGCCATGAAGTCACTATCGGCCAGAACACGCTGGACCTGGGTGTGCTCGACCCAGCCTGACAATTCAACAAACTCAGCCACGCCCAGGTCCGCGATCAATCGCTGAAGTTCAGCCTGCTGCGGGCCGTCACCGACGAGCTTGAGCGTCAGCTCACCGCGCCTCATCGCGTCGGCGGCGGCCTTGATCAAAAGGTCTGCGCCCTTGTAAGGCACCAGGCGTCCGAGAAAAACACATCGCAAGGGCAGCCGGGCCGATCGACTCCGCGTCAGACCAAAGCGCCTGGGGTCGATGCCGTTCTCGGGGATGTAGATGCAGCGGTCACGGCAACTCCCGGGCATCTGGTCGAGCGTATCGCGCGAGGCGACGAGGATCGCCGAGGCATCGCGGCGCGTGCTCCGATAACCCGGCAGAATTTTGTAGAAGTCGCGGATGTAGGACAGCCACTCGTTCTCTGCACGCCGCCGATCATCAAACCCGCGCGGCCAGGGCACCCCGCCGTTCAGAGGCCCGAGCACGAACGGCACGCCGATTTTTTTGCAACGTGTTGCCAGCCGACTGGGCATCGTCGGCGTCAGCGGCGTGATGCGGTGGACCAGGTCGTACCGGCCCTGCTTGAGTTCCCCGCCAAAGCGCTTCCATACGAGTCGTTCAAATTCCCAGTAGCTGGGCCAGCCCAGCGCGGTCACGGTCGTCCAGCCCTTGCCCTTACCACCGCGCAGGACACTCGCGAGCTTGTGCATCGGCCGAGCGATGTGCTCGTTGTCGATGACGGTAAAGTCCTTGCCCTCGACAAGCCCCTGCTGCGTCAGCGCCGCCCGGTTACGCGGGTGCGTCACCAGGTGCGCATCGACCACCGCGCGCAGCGCATCAACGTGCGACCAGCCCACCAACGGTACGCTCACCCACTGCGGGTTACACGCCTCGGCGATCAGCAGCACGCGTGGCCTGCGTTCGAGTTGTCTTCCCTGATCGTTCATCTAGCGTCTTTTTCAGGGGGACAGGCATTCTTTCCTGTCAACAGGCCCAAGGCCTGATCGCTGTACTTTCGGCTTTGCCGAACGACAGGCAGGAATGCCTGTCCCCCTTAAAGTCTTCTAATCAGCTACCCCGCCTGCTGCTTGTGGGCCGTATACCTGTTTAAATCCCAGTAATTCGCAGGCTTTCCGCAGTGCGCCAGGAACTTGGCGCTGTCGTCACGTACCTGCTCAACCGCCCATGCCAGCACCGCCGGCTCCCACTGCGGCCGGCCCTCGATCGGCTTTTTCAACAGCCGCTTGGCGCCCTCACGCAGCGGCCCGGGCATCGCGTCGCGGATCGCATAAAACCCCGGCAGGCACTTACGCATGAAGTTGGTGATCGCCATATCGCTGCGCTTACCTTCCGAGACGTAGCGCGGCTTCTCGGCACCATCGATCTTCACCGTCGGGTCAACGCCGATGAACTCAAAGCAGCGCTTAAGCACGCCATGCGCATCATGCTTGAAGTCTTCAAAAAACAGCAGCAGGATGCGATCATCCGAAAAGTGCTGGCGGTAGGCGCTGAGCTGTTTCCAGTACAGGCTCGTGTCGATGAGCTGCGGGTCCTCGCGCACCGCGCGGTTAAACGGCAGCGTGATCGTGCCCTGGCTGTTCAGCTCGATCCAGTACGAAGCGATCCGTTCGATCGGCTCACGCACGATGTAGATAATCTTGCAGTCGGGCAGGTGCTTGACGATCCGCGGCAGCGCGTTGGGGTACGTGCCCAGGTTCGCGTTGATCGTCGAGCCTTCGCCGATGGCCTTGTAGCCCTGGGCGCCGTCGAAGAGCGACTCAAACCACGCCCAGCCCTTCTTCTCGTAGACGTGGTCGTAGCAGAAGAAAAACGTCTCCTTGGGCCGGGAGAAAAACACCTCGGGGTGCTGGCCCAATTGATGACACAGGCTTGTGGTCGCCGCCTTGGGTGCCCCGATAACCAGAAAATTAGGTCGCATCGTCTGAGCCTCCACCAATGTCGCGGTGCCTCCTCGTCGGCTACCTCACGCAACCAGGCGGGCTCGGCCCCGCTCATCATCGGCATGACGCGGGTTCGGTGTGAGAACCGATTGTAAAGGATCGGCCCGGAATCCGGTATGAAACGATGAATGACTAGGGGGACAGGCATTCCTGCCTGTCGGCAGGCCGCAGGCCTGATCTCAAAGTTTGTTATCGGCCTCGCGGAATGACAGGCAGCAATGCCTGTCGCCCAGTCCCACCGTTTTATTGCTGTGGCTTGCGCCCGTGCAGCCGTTCATACAGCGTCGCGGCGCCGATGCGGGCGTCGAAGTTCTTCACCACCGATGCCCGGCCGGCCAGCGCGATCTGTTGCCGACGCTGCGGGTCGTCGATCAGCGACTGGATCGCGTTTGCTAGCGCGTCGGGGTCCTTGGGTGGCACGAGCAGGCCGTCGACGCCCGAGTCAATGATCTCCGCGACGCCGCCCGCTGCCGTGCCGATCGTCGCGACACCCATCGCCATCGCTTCCATGTACACCACGCCCAGCGGCTCGGCATGTGACGGCGCGACGAACAAGTCCGCCCCGCGCATCAAGTCGATGATCTGGTGTTCCGCCACCGAGCCGGTCATCCGAACCCGCTCGCTGAGATTTAGCCGCTTGATCTGCTCTTCAATCGCGCCGCGCTCGGGCCCGTCGCCGACAATCGTCAACTCGGCATGGGGCACTTTCGCCAGCGCATCGAGGAGCACATTGTGGCCTTTACTGGCGTGCAGTCGGCCGACGATGATGAGCTGAGGCACTGGATTGTTCGGCGCCTGAGCCGGTGTCCACTTGTCGGTGTCGACGCCGATGCGTCCTAAGAGCAGTTGATCCTCACGCAGGTGCGGCATCTGCTGACGGACCTGGTCGTAGAGCCACTGCGTGATCGCGAGGGTAAAGGCCGACTCACCGAACTTGCGGTCCATCTCGCCGCCCCACCATTCGAGGTTGGCATTGAGCGTCAGCGAGTAAGGCAGGTCGACGAGTCGTTTGACGAACATCGCGAGGATGGCCGAGCCCGCGCACGAGTGCACGTGCAGGTGGTCGAGCTTGAATTGTTTGGCCAGTCGTGCCATGCGGATCGCGGCGGGGATGAGCTTGATCGGCTCGCCCTTCTTGACCTTCAGGCTGCACGCGAGCTTGAGGCACGACAGCAGACGCATCGGCCGGGCCAGTGCCCACGCGGCGTCCGCGATGAGCTGCGCGGGGCTGATCGGCCAGAGGTAGTTGCATGATGCTGCGGCGTCGTCGGCCCAGTGGTGCCGGGCCTTGTCACGCTCCGGAGGGCGACGCGTCGAAAACATCGTCACCGTGTCGCCCCAGCGGCGGATATGCTCGATCTCACGCCACATCCAGATGTGGGTCTGACCGGGAAATTCAGGGATGAGATAGCCCACACGCATCGCTATTTCTTCTTACCCCGCAGGTTGTCGCCGGCGATAACCTCACGCTGAAAATCGGGGTACCAGGCCTCGAGCTGGGCCTTATTCATCTTGAAAATCCTGTTGATCTGCTTGATCGCGAATCGGCCGCCCTTAAAGCGTGGCAGGTCAAACTCCTTGGCCTTGAGGTCTTTGATGAGTCCGATGATGCTGCGTCGCCACAGCAGCTTGCGCGACTCTTTTTTCGAGCGGGCCTGATCCGAGGAGTAGAACCGGTGCAGCACGAGCGGGCCGATGTTGCAGAGCGCTTCGCGTGAGAAACTCGAGAATCGGCCCGAGGGCGAGCCGACATGGAAGACCTTCGCGTCAAGGGCCGTGAGGATCGCCCCACGGCGTGAGAGGCGGTAGCTGACATCCGAGTCTTCCGGGCCACGGTCCGCGAGGATCTCGCTGAAGCGTTCGGCAAGGACCAGGTCACGGCGGACGGTCATCGTCATCCCGGCCATGAGCTGGCGCTTACCCACGCGCAGGTGGCTCAGTGACTGGGGGATGAAGTGGCCGGGGAAACCTTCGTCGTAAGGCACGAAGAGGTTGTCGGCGTCGAGCAGCCTACGGATGAACCTGGCGATCGGCGAGTATTGCTTGACGGTTGGCGCGACGCGGGCGGCCTCGATTTCTTCGACGGCTTTTCTGTCCGCCGCTTCACTGGGCGGCTTGGCGGCCAGGGCCGAGGCGATGCCGGCGACTTCGCGCTTGATGTCGGCGTCGTAGAGCTTCATCACATGCTCTGCCGCGTCGGGGTACATGAACGAGTCGTCGTCAAAGAGGAACACGACTTCCGCGCTGGCCAGCTCGGACGCCTGGTTTCGCTGCACGGCGGCGGAGGGTCGGCGGGCCTGGGCGTAGACCCACCGGATCGCCGGGTAGTGCGGGGCCAGTTCGCTCATGACCTTGTCGCGGGTGACGTCCCAGTCCTTGCTGGCGTCGACGACGACGATCTCGACCGGCGGGCGGGTCTGGTTGGCGGCGAGCTTGAGGCACTGCATGAGGACATCGCGGCGGTTATACGTCGCGATAGCCAGGGCCCAGGTCGTATGCCTGGTCGCGGTCGTGTCGCTGGCGGGATGGGCGCCGGTCAGCGATGTCATGGTGCGTGCCTCCGTCGGAGTCGTGCTGGGGAACGGGCCTGGAAAAAAACAAGGGCCGACGGCGAGGCCGGCCCTTGTTCTATCGGCAGTTGTATTGTCCCGCTCTAACGCGGCGTGTCAATCGTGGGGCAGGAGTTCGAAGCCGTTGCGGATGTATCGGCAGACCGCGTCGGGTGCGAGTTCTTCGATCCAGACCCCGCGGGGACGGGCGGCGGCGGCTTCGAGGAAGGCTTCGAGCGTAGGCTCGAGGCCGATGGTCTTCGCGTAGCTGCCGACGCTTCGCTTGGGGTCGACAAACGGGGGTTCCTTGCCGCCGAACTGTTCCTGGCTGATATTGCCCGAGACGGTCTTGCTCGGCGCGGCAAAGTCCATGCTCTTACCCACGCGGTTGTCCTGCCAGTCGTAGACCTTGTTGTCCTTGACGGTCAGGGTCTTGTTGGCGTAGACCTCGATGCCCGGCTTCTGGAGCGAGCCGACGCGGCGGGCGACGATGTTGCCGATGACCTGGAAGTCGTCCATATCCCAGCCGTTGACGCCGATACCGCGTCGTTCCGTGGGCACCGCCGGGTTCATGTCATCGGATTCGAGGACGACGTTGTAGTTGGCCTTGGAGTTGTTGATGGCGGTCCAGAAAGCCAGGGCGTTACGGACAAACAGGTTGTTCTCGATGTCGCCACCGGCACGCAGTTGCAGGCCGTGAGCCGCACCGCGCGAGAGGATGTTGTGACGGACGATGATCGGGCCGTTGTAGGACTGTGCGTAGATGTTGTGGCTGCGCTTGTTGCGGACTTCCACGCCGTCGGTCTGTGCCCAGCCGCTGTGGTCGATGAGGTTCTGCTCGATGATCGAGTCACGCGAGCCTTCGATGTAGATGCCGATGGAGTGCGAGTCGCCGCCGGAAGCGTAGCGGAGGATGTTGCGGCGGATCTTGCACTCGATGCGTCCGGGGACGCCGGCACCCTGCACGCGGGCCCAGTCGTCAACGATCTTGATATTCGAGTCAAAGTGGCTGATCTTGCAGTCTTCGATCACCAGGCCGCGGACGTACTTGCCCTCGCCGCTGGAGATGCGGATGTTCAGGCCGTCGGCTTCGGCGTCGCGGTTCTTGTACTTGGGCGAGCCAGGGTCGCGGGTGGCGGCATAGAAGTGCAGGCCCTGGATGACCAAGCCGCTGATGGTGTGCTTGGTCGTCTTCATGCCGTGGGCGCCCGATGGCGGGATGATCACGGGGCGAGCACCGTCGCCGTAGACACCGATGACCATGGGCTTGGCCGCGCCGGCACCACCCTTGTCAAAGTTGTCGAAGTTCTGGCCTTCCCAGGTGTCGCCAGCCTTAAGCAGCAGCCAGTCGGGCTTGTCGTTACGCAAGAGCTGCATACCGCGGGCCAGGGTCTTGACCGGCTTGGCTTCGCTCAGACCGTCGTTACTGTCGCTGCCCGAGGAGCTGCTGACGTAGAACACCATCGTGTCCGCCTGCTTGACCAGGGCGGTGAAGCCCGTGGGCACCGCGCTCAGGTCGCCTAAGTCAGGCGGGTTCACATCAGGCTGAGTCGGCGTCTGGGGTTTTGTATCTGGAGTCGTGTCCGGGATTGTGTCCGGAGTTGTGTCCGGAGTCGTATCTGGAGTTGTGTCCGGGGTAGTGTCCGGGGTGGGGTTGGTCGTCGTGTTGTTGTCGGTCGGGGTCTGGCCCACCGGGTCCTGGCCCGGCGTGGACGAAGTCGCGGAGAGCACCTGCACGCGGTGGGTCACCTTGGGCCGGACATCTCCGCCGCGGACGATCAGTTGCAGCTCGACCGTACCGGCGGGCAGCGTGTTCAACTTGTCAGCGCTGATGGTCCACGGGCCGGACTTGAGGTTGTGGCCGAACTCGGCGACCAACCCCGCGCGTTCGTTGGACCAGGCGATGACCAGCACGTCACCACCGGCAGGCAGGTTTTGGACATCGAAACTCATCGCGACACCCGACTGCAGCTTGTACTGGGTCGGCTGATCGACAAAGCGCACAGCCGGCTCGGTCGTCGCGGGTTCCTCGGCCACGGGGTCCGGAGCAGGCACGGGATTGACGGTCAGATTGCTGGACACCTGCTTAAGCACCTGGCCGCGGTAAACCACCTGCAGACGCAGGTCGATCTGGCCCTGGGGCAGGGTATTGAGCTTGGCGGCAGCGATCGTCGGCGAGCTGTTGCTGAGCTTGTGCTCAAACTCGGCGACCATCCGCTGCTGATCCATCGACCAGGCCAGCGCCACCAGTTCACACTCGGCAGCAATCGCCTCGCTGAGGGTGACCGTCAAAGGCGAGGCCTGACCGACGACGAAGCTGGTGTTGCTTGCAAGGCTGATCTGCGGGACTGCCGGCATCGGGGCCGACACCGTCAACTTGTGAGTCACCTTGGCTCGGCGGTCATCGCGGGTGATCAACTGCAGTTCCACCTCGCCCTGGGGCAAAAGGTCCAACTTGCTGGCAGGGATCACATAAGGCGACTGATTCATCGTGAAGGTAAAGGCATTGACCAGCCGGCTCTCGGTGATCGACCAGGCCAGCGCCATCACGTCCGCACCGGCAGCGAGATCGCCGGTATCGCTGAGCGTGATCGACTTGTTCGAGCCCAGCTCGTAGCCAGCCGGTGCGCTGCCGAAGTTGATCTCAAAAGGCACATGGGCCTTGAGCATCGTGACATCCTGCTTGACTCTGCTGACCGTGCTGGTGCCCTGGCGGACATGCAACTGAAGATTCACAACGCCTTCAGGCAAGAGGTCCATCCGGCTCGCGGGGATCTCCCACGTACCCGGCGTGAGCGAAAAGGCGAACTCGGCCACCATCCGCTGCTGGGCCTGCGACCAGGCAAGCACCAGCACGCTCTGATCAGCGCCCAACGCGCCCGTCACGGCAAGCTCAACAGTCTTGCCCGTACCCTTTTGGTAGCTAGCGCCCAGGCCTGCAAAAGACACGGCGAACTGCTGTGCAGGGGTAGGGGTCGCAACAGGGGTCGGTTCAACCACTGCCACCGGCTGGGTCGTGTTGTCCGTTGCCTGCGTCACGGTCTGGTCCTGTTTCACCTGCAGAAGCAGGGGCGCTTCAAATGCCGGCTGCTCGCTCAAAGCCTGCTCAACCGCCGGTTCTTCAGCCACGGCCGGCGGGGTCGGGGCTACTGCGTCCGACTCGGCAGGTGTCACAATGATAGGGTTTTGTACGGCATTGTCAAGTGGGATTTGGACTGCGTTTTCGACCCGGAACTGGAGGAGTCGGAAGCGGTCCATATCGCCGTTGGGGAAGGTGGTGTAGACCAGCAGCTTGTAGTAGCCGTTGGGGACGGTGGCCGAGTTCCAGGGTGCGGGCTTGCCGTCCTGATCGACCATGAAGCTGGTTTTGTTGCCCGTGCGGGAGACGTTGATCTCGACGGGGCCGGTGAGCTTGTAGTGCATCTGGGCGGTTTCACTGCCGCCAAGGGCACCGATCTGAACCTCGCCGGTCACCAGGTTGCCGTTGCGAACACCGGTGATCGACTTGACCGCCGTGGTGCTTGCCAAAGCGGGGTTCTGAACCGCGGCACAGGCCAGGGCCATGAAAAGGACCAGGCAAAGCTGCCGCCAAACACGTTGGAGGGTCGGTCTAGAGTCAGGATGGTTCAGTGCCAAAGTCATACGTCTACTCTCCTCACACGATCAAATCCGAGGCAGCGCGCACACCAATGCGCGGTCTGAGGAGTTATCGAACTATCTCGATAACAGGTTTGGGGTGATGTCCGGAAAAATGCCCTGTTTTACCAAGATTGCCCCAATACCCGTTATAAACCCGACATTTTGACAGTTCCATGCCACAGCGGGCTCTAGAAACAGTCGAGATCTATATTGTTAGCGTTCTAATCCGAAAAGACGGGCATGCGTCAGAGGCCTCGTCGTGCTCCGCCCCACCAGCGTACCCTGGAGAAATCATGCCCCCCGCAACAGGTTATTTTTATCGGACAAGGAGTTCATGTCTTATTCGCGTGGCCGATGGTTACTCAATGTCTTTTCGATAGTTAGCAGTGGGCAACTATCAAAAAATCTAAAGTAGACGGAAATTAAAAGTGACAATTTCTAATCTACATGGTTTACCTCGCGTTTTGTTTTGCTAACATACGCTTCGTGGCTGGCCCGCTAGGGTCAACTAGGCATACGTGCGTGCCGAACCCCCGCCACCGCCCCGGATGATCCGGGGCACCCCGAGTCATCACAGCGTAGTCCTGCCTTCGGACCCGGTCGCTGTGAACAGGTGTTTTGTTACGCCCCTCGGGTTCCCTACCAGTGCCGCGTAAGCGGCCACAGCAAAGGAGTGCGATCGTGCGAAGATTGTTAACGATTCTCCTGGCTCACTGCGTGCTGCTTTGCAGCTCTGTCGCTTCTGCCAATACCTTCTACATGGTCCTGGAACAGGACGCGACCGGCGTCGCTAGCAGCCGTGCTTTGGACCGCTCGTTCGTCGGTGACTCAGTCGACCCGGTCCTCCTTCACATCGCTCTGAACAAACCCACCGACCCGGCAACTGCCCAACTCCTCTGGGCAGCGACTGATGGCCCGCTGACCTGGGTACAACACGCCGAGAACAAGGATTTTCATTTTGTCGAACACGCCGTGCTGCCCCCAGGCAGCATGATCGAATACCGCATCTACGTACATCGATACAACGTCGAAATCGAGTTTCTGCGACACCAGCGCGCCGCGCCAAGCGATGACTTCGGCTTTATTCTGCCGGTCCTTGATGTGCTCTACCCCTTCGAGTACGTCCTCCAAGCACGATTGATCGTGCCCGGCAGGCCAGTCCAGATCGTCAACCAGCGTGTGGACATCGTCGCCTCGCCTGAAGCACCTGTCCCCACGCCTACCCCTACACCTACCCCTACCCCTCCTCCCGCCCCCAATCCTAAGCCAGTTCCTGACCCCGATGTCAACAATCCCGTCCCGCCCGTAGTCGC